>NZ_JBHWIJ010000139.1:0-20723 GCF_042732255.1 Kitasatospora sp. NPDC059803
GCGCCGCGCTGGGGGCCTGGTGGGGGGCCCAGTCTCGGGCCCGCGCCCTGGTTTCACCCTGGGGCAGGGGATTCGGTCCGCCGGGCCACCTCGTTGCGCGTCCTGGTGCCGCGCGTTCGCGGCACGGCGTCCGCCGTGCCGCCCCGGGCGTCAGAACTGGACGTCGGTGCAGGAGTAGAAGGCGTTCCCGGTGTCGGCGATCGTCCAGACCGAGACCACGACCTGGTGGCCGGTGCGCCCGCTCGGGACGGTCGCGGTGTGGCTGAGCGTGCTGGGCACCTGCTTCCCGCCGTACGGGGCGATCAGGAAGGGCGTCAGGTCCAGGCTGTCCCGGGTGACGGGCTGGCTCGCGTCGTAGCCCGGCTTGGTCAGGTAGTACCGGAAGTCGGTGGTCGCGTGCCGGGCGGTGAACGTCCAGGTGAAGGTGAGCTGCTGCCCCGCCGTCACCGCGGTGGTCGGCCAGGCGCCGCCGTGCGGGTCGTCCAGCTCGGCGAAGCGGGAGTTGCCGCCGGCGCAGATGGTGCCGTCGGCGGGCCCGGCGTTCGGAAAGCCCTTGGGGCCCTCGACGCTCTGCGGCTCCCACTGGATGTCGCCGCAGTCCCACGACACCCCGCCCGCTCCGCAGAGCGCGGCCCTGCTGGGCGGCGTCGAGATGTACCCGTGGGACTGCGCCGGGACGGCGAGGGTGAGCGGCACCGCGAGCGCGGCGACCACCGCCCCGACGATGTGACGTGTGCGCATGATGCTCCTCCGTGGGGGTGGATGGAGAGTGCGCCGGGACGCAGACGCGCGCGCGTGGGGGTGCGGCGGCCGGGACGGGGAGATCCTTGGCATGCCTGCGGCAGTCCGGCGCCCTCACCGTAGGAGCGGACTCCGCCACCCGTCAATGGTCTGAACCACTATTGGGACGAGCCCGGATCCGACCGCCGAATCCGACCTCAACTCGACGTCCGCACAGGCCGGTTGAACGACGAAGGCCCCGCCCCCGGCGAACCGGGAGGCGGGGCCGTGTCGGCAAGTGGCTTACTTCTTGCCCTGGTTCTTGACCGCCTCGATGGCCGCGGCGGCGGCGTCGGCGTCGAGGTAGCGGCCGCCCTTGGTGACGGGCTTGAAGTCGGCGTCGAGCTCGTACACGAGCGGGATGCCGGTCGGGATGTTCAGGCCCGCGATGGCCTCGTCGGAGATGCCGTCGAGGTGCTTGACCAGCGCGCGCAGGCTGTTGCCGTGGGCGGTGACCAGGACGGTCTTGCCGGCGGCGAGGTCCGGGACGATGGCGTCGTACCAGTACGGGAGCATCCGGTCGACGACGTCCTTCAGGCACTCGGTGCGCGGACGCAGCTCGCTCGGGATGTCCGCGTAGCGGGCGTCACCGGCCTGCGAGTACTCGGCGTCATCGGCCAGCACCGGCGGCGGGGTGTCGTACGAGCGACGCCACAGCTGGAACTGCTCCTCGCCGAACTCGGCCAGGGTCTGGGCCTTGTCCTTGCCCTGGAGCGCACCGTAGTGTCGCTCGTTCAGGCGCCAGCTGCGGCTGACCGGGATCCAGTGGCGGTCGGCCTTGTCCAGGGCGATCTGCGAGGTGCGGATCGCACGGCGGAGCAGCGAGGTGTGCAGCACGTCCGGGAACAGGCCCTCGGCGGCCAGGAGCTCGCCACCGCGCGCGGCCTCCTTCTCGCCCTTCTCGTTGAGGTCGACGTCGACCCAACCGGTGAACAGGTTCTTCTGGTTCCACTGGCTCTCGCCGTGGCGGAGCAGGATGAGTCGGTACGTCGTGTCAGCCATGGCCCCCAGCTTAGTGGAGGCAGGAAAAGCGCTGGTCCGGACCTACGGCAGATGTGTAATGTGTGCACCGCCTATCTGACACTTACATACGTCGGCTGACCGGACCTGCCCGTGCCGCTCGGCGGACGCCTGCCCCGGGAGCCCCCCACATGCCCGTCGCCCTGTTCACCAACCCCCGGATCCGAAGGCTGATACAGGAGACGGTGGGCGGGCTACCACGGGAATTCTGGTGGCTCTGGGTGAGCACGCTGGTGAACAAGCTGGGCGCTTTCGTGCTCACCTTCCTCGCGCTCTACCTGACCACCAACCGGGGGTACTCGGCCTCCTACGCGGGCCTGGTGGCCTCCCTCTACGGCCTCGGCTCGGCGGTCGCCGCGATCGGCGCCGGCGTGCTGACCGACCGGATCGGCCGACGCCCGACCCTGGTCGCCGCCCAGCTCGGCACCGCGCTGTTCACCGCCGTCCTCGGCTTCACGGACGGCCAAGTGGCGATCGCCACGGTGGCCTTCCTGGTCGGCCTCTGCAACAACGCCACCCGGCCCGCGACCTCGGCGATCATCGCCGACCTCGTCCCGGCCGAGGACCGGGTCCGCGCGTACTCGCTGAACTACTGGGCGATCAACATCGGCTTCGGCCTCTCCGCCGCCGTGGCCGGCCTGATCGCCACCCACGGCTACCTCACGCTCTTCCTGCTCGACGCGCTCTCCACGCTGGTGTGCGCGGTGGTGATCTTCATCCGGATCCCCGAGACCAAGCCGCAGGAGTCACCCCGGCACGGGAAGGGGGCGGCCGAGCCGGCGGTCGGCCTCGGCGCGGTGTTCCGGGACGGGCGGTTCATGGCCGTCGTCGGGCTCAACCTGCTGCTCGCCCTGATCCTCCAGCAGGGCAGCACCACCCTGGCCGTCGACATGGGCGCCGCGGGCATCAGCTCCACCGAGTACGGGCTGGTCATCGGCCTGAACGGGCTGCTGATCGTGGTGCTCCAGATCCCGCTCACCCGGTGGATGGAGACCCGCTCCCGGACCGCCATGCTGATAGCCAGCTGCCTGATCACGGGCTGGGGCTTCGGGCTGGCGGCGCTGGCCGGGTCGTCCGCGTGGTTGTTCGCCCTCTCGGTGGCGGTCTGGACGGTCGGCGAGGTCCTGAACGCGCCGACCATCATGGGCCTGGTCGCCGAACTGGCGCCGACCCACGCGCGCGGCCGCTACCAGGGCGTCTACTCGCTCTCCTGGTCGCTCGCCTCGTTCCTCGGCCCGGCGATCGGCGGTCTGCTGCTGCAGTACGCCGGCTCCGCGGTGCTCTGGGTCGTGTGCGGGGTCTGCGGCACGGTCGCGGCGGCCGGGCACGTGGTGCTCGGGCGGCGCACGGACGCGACGGCGGGCCGCGCCGGGGCGGTGACGGAGGTCGCGGTGCCGGAGGCCGCAGCGACCGAGGTCGCGGTGACCGAGGTGACGGTGACGGAGGAGACGGTGCCCGCTGCCGAGGAGAAGGCTCCGGCGGGCATCTGAGGGCGCCCGCCCCGCTGCCGGGTCAGTCGGCCGCCGGGGCGGCCAGGTGGGCGAAGGCGGCCAGGTTGCGGGTGGACTCCCCGCGCTTGGTCCGCCACTCCCACTCGCGCCGGATCGCCGAGGCGAAGCCCAGCTCCAGCAGGGTGTTGAACGGCTCGTCGGCGTTCTCCAGCACCGTCCCGAGCAGCCGGTCCACGGCGTCCGGGGTGAGCGCCTCCAGGGGCAGGCGGCCGGCCAGGTAGACGTCGCCGAGCGGGTCGATCGCGTACGCGACGCCGTACAGCCGGGTGTTGCGCTCCAGCAGCCAACGGTAGACGGCCTCGTGGTTCTCGTCCGGTCGGCGGATCACGAAGGCGTTCACCGACAGGGTGTGGTCGCCGACCCGCAGCGCGCAGGCGGTGCTCAGCTTGCGGGTGCCCGGGAGCGTCACCACCAGCGTGTACGGGTCGGTGGCGGCGGGCTCCCAGGCCGCTCCGGCGTCGTCCAGGGCGGTGCGCAGGAGGGTCAGGGCCTCGTCCTTGGTGCGGGTTGCCATGGGGGTGACGTTACTCGGCGGTACCGGGGGCGCGCACCAGCGGTGCGGGCCCCCGGCCGCCGTGGTCGGGCCGCAGCCGACTCGTGGTCCGGCCGCATCAGGCCCCGGTCAGGCCAGCCGCCGCCGGGCGGCGGCCAAGCGGCCGGCCGGGCGGGCCAGGCTGCCGGCGTACACCTCGGCGGTGCCGGCCGCGGCGGTGTCCCAGCCGAAGCCGGCCGCGTGCCGGGCCGCCGCCGCGCCGCGCCGGGCGACCAGAGCCCGGTCGGTGACGTACGGCTCCAGCGCGTGCGCCCAGGCCACCGGGTCGTGGCCGTGCACCAGCGTGCCCGTCTCGCCGTCCCGCACCGCGACCGGCAGGCCGCCGACCGAGGCCGCAACCACCGGGGTGCCGCAGGCCTGCGCCTCCAGCGCGACCAGCCCGAAGGACTCGCTGTACGAGGGCATCACCAGCGCCGTCGCCGCGCGGTACCACTGCGCGAGCTCGGCCTGGCCGACCGGCGGGTGGAACCGCACCACGTCGCTGATGCCCAGCTGGGCGGCGAGCTTGTGCAGACTCTCCGGCCGGGCCAGTCCGGTGCCGGACGGACCGCCGACCACCGGCACCAGCAGGTGCTCGCGCAGCCCCGGGCGGCGCGCCAGCAGCTCGGCGACCGCCCGCAGCAGCACGTCCGGAGCCTTCAGCGGCTGGATCCGGCCCGCGAAGAGCAGCACCGCCGCGTCCTGCGGCAGGCCCAGCCGGGCCCGGGCGGCGGCCCGCGCCGACGCCCCGCCGGGGCGGAAGACGTCCAGGTTGACGCCGGGGTGGACGACGGCCAGCTGGTCCGGCCGGGCGGCGTAGTGCAGCGCCAGCTCGGCGGCCTCCTCGGTGGTGTTGGCGATCAGCCGGTCGGCCGCCTCGACCACCTGGGTCTCGCCGATCACCCGGGCCGCGGGCTCGGGCGTGTCCCCCTCGGCCAGCGCGGCGTTCTTGACCTTCGCCATGGTGTGCATGGTGTGCACCAGTGGCACCCCCCAGCGCTGCGCGGCCAGCCAGCCGACCTGCCCGGAGAGCCAGTAGTGCGAGTGCACCAGGTCGTAGTGGCCGGGGCGGTGGCCCGCCTCCGTCCGCAGCACCCCGTGGGTGAAGGCGCACAGCTGGGCGGGCAGGTCCTCCTTCAGCAGGCCCTCGTACGGGCCGGCGGTGACGTGCCGGACCAGCACGCCGGGGGCCAGCTCGACGGTGGGGGCGTCGTCCGAGCAGATCGCCCGGGTGAACACCTCGACCTCGATGTTGAGCGCGGCCAGGCGCTTGGCCAGCTCGACGATGTAGACGTTCATCCCGCCGGCGTCCCCCGTGCCGGGCTGGTGCAGCGGCGAGGTGTGGACACTCAGCATCGCTATCCGGCGCGGGCGGCGGCGGCCCGGGACGAGCGACTGGAGCCGGCCCCGCGCGGGCGCGGCGGGCTGGGCACGGCGTACCGAACGGACGGGGTGCTGGATCACCTGGCTGAAGCCTCCTCTGTGCGGCCCGTCTCGGCGGCCCGCGCACGGGCCGCCCGCTGTCCGGTGTGCGCTGCCCCGTCCCGGGCACACATCACCACCAGACAGCCAACCACCCGGCCCTCGTCCGGCATTCCCGCTCCGGCGGACGAGATGCCGGACGGGGTGACGTCCCAGGTCACAGCGGTGCCGACGCGGGCCCGACTACCCTTCCAGGCATGGCTGCCTCCTTCGACTCCGCGACCGCACCCGCCCGTGGGCGGACCGGACGGCCGGTGGGGACGGTCACCCGGGGCACCACCAACACCAATCGGCTTCGGCGGATGGACCGCTGGATCGCCCACACCCTCGGCCGCACGCTGCGCGCCGGCGGGCGCCCGCCGGTGGCGGTCGACCTCGGCTACGGCGCCGCGCCGTGGACGGCCGTCGAACTGGCCGGGCGGCTGCGCACGGTGCGCCCGGACGTCCGGGTGGTCGGGATCGAGATCGAGCCGGAGCGGGTCGCGGCCGCGCTGCCGTACGCCGAACCGCCGCTGCTCACCTTCCGGCGCGGCGGCTTCGAGGTCCCGCTGGACGGCGGCGCGCCGGCCCAGCTGATCCGGGCCGCCAACGTGCTGCGGCAGTACGACGAGTCGGCGGTGGCCGGGGTCTGGGAGCGGCTCTGCGCCCGGCTGGCCCCGGACGGGCTGCTGGTGGAGGGCACCTGCGACGAGATCGGGCGGCGGCACGTCTGGGTCGCGCTCGGCCCGGAAGGGCCCCGGACGGTGACCTTCGCGGCCCGGCTGGGCGGCCTCGGCCAGCCCTCCGACCTCGCCGAACGACTGCCGAAGGCACTGATCCACCACAACGTGCCGGGCCGGCCGGTGCACGCCTTCCTGGCCGACTTCGACCGGGCCTGGGCGGCGGCCGCGCCGTACGGGGCGTTCGGGGCGCGGCAGCGCTGGGTGGCAGCCTGCACGGCGCTGGCGGGCGACTGGCCGCTGGTGGACGCGCGCGGGCGGTGGCGGCAGGGCGAGGTCACGGTGCCGTGGAGCGCGCTCGCGCCGTAACGGTTCGCGCGGCCGGGGTCGCCGGCACGGACCGGGGCCGGTGCGGGTGAGCGACTCGCCGCATTCACTCGAACGAGTTATCGAATACCACTGGCGTGTTGACGCCCCATCACGTCACCATGGACGCCGCCGGACGACCCGCCCGTACGCCGTCACCGCCCGGCGCCACGGCGTCCACCTGCGGCCCCCGACATCACCCTCGACCAGGGTGATCCGCGTCACCATCGCCCGTCCCCTTTCCTTCCCCGCCAACGCGGGGATCCCAGCCGTCGTCCGAGTCAGATCACCGCACCGCCACCGGCGTGGCAAAAACCACAACGGCGCCGGTCGGCCAGAGAAATCCCCGGAGATCACGTTATGGTCGCGAGAAGTTCCCCGGCGCACGGTGCCAGGCGGGCACTGCGGACGGGCGCTGACCGTTACGCACTCGGGGAAAGGGAGGAACCACCGATGCCCGCAACGGGAGACGGGCGGGCACCTGGTGCCACGAGCCTGTCGGGCGCCCAGGCCGGCGCCCCCGTTGACCATGCCCGCAACCGCCCGTCCCTGACCGGCCCGACGCCGGCCGGCCCGGTGACGGCCGCTCCCCCGATACCGCACCCCCGGCCCCAGAGCGGACGCACCTCGGCCCCCGCCGCCGCGACCGCAGCCGCCAGCAGCACCGCGCCGCTCAAACTGCTGGTGATCGAGGACGACGCCTCCGACGCCCAGCTGATCAAAGCGGCGGTCGCCGACAGCGGCACCTCGATCGAGATCCACTGGGCCCGCGGGCTGGAACAGGCCACCGAACTGCTCTCCGTGTCCCCGGCCGGCACCCGGCGCGGGCGCTCCCGCGGCAGCGATTTCAGCTGCGTGCTGCTCGACCTCGCCGCACCCGCCGACCTGCCGCACCCGTCCGACGACTCCGACGGCCTCGAAGGCCTGCACGAACTGCTCCGCCGCGCCCCGCACACCGCGGTCGTGGTGCTCACCGACGCGGCCGGCGCCGAACTGGGCGCGGCCGCCGTCGCCGCGGGCGCCCAGGACTTCCTGATCAAGCACGCGACGGACGGCCCGCTACTGGGCCGCGCCCTGCGCTACGCCGTCGAGCGCAAGCGCGCCGACGAGTCGCAGCGCCGCCTCGTCGAGGCCGAGCTGCGCGGTCAGGAGAACGCCCGCCTCCAACGCCACCTGCTGCCCACCCCGCTGCTCGACGGCGCGGGCCTCTCCTTCACCCGGCGCTACCGCCCGGGCCGCCGCCGCGCCCTGCTCGGCGGCGACTTCTACGACGCCGTCCGCACCGACGACGGCACCGTCCACGTCGTGATCGGCGACGTCTGCGGCCACGGCCCGGACGAGGCCGCGCTCGGCGTCGCCCTCCGGATAGCGTGGCGCACCCTCGTCTTCGCGGGCCTCACCGGCGAGGCCCTGCTGACCACCCTCCAGCACGTGCTGGAACACGAGCGGCGCAGCGACGAGATCTTCGCGACGCTCTGCATGCTCGTCATCGAGCCGGGCGGCGCCAGCGGCGGCCTCGACTCGCTCGGCGCCGGCGAGCCTGCCCGGCTCTACCTCGCCGGGCACCCGGCGCCGCTGCTGCTCGGCCGCGACCACCAGCCGGTCACCCTGCCCGCCGACCTCGCCGGTCCGGCGCTCGGCCTGCTGCCGTGCCACGACGGTCAGGCCGCGTGGCCCGCCCAGCAGCTCGAACTGCAGCCCGGCTGGCGGCTGTTGCTCTACACCGACGGGCTGATCGAGGGCCGGGTCGGGGCCGGCTCCCGCCGCCTCGGCCAGGACGGGCTGGCCGACCTCATCGGCGACCACCAGTCCGCCGGGCTCACCCGGGGCCGGCTCGTCGACAGCGCCATCGCCGAGGTCGAGGAGCTGAACGGCGGCGCGCTGACGGACGACGTCGCGGTGCTGCTGCTGGAACGCAACCCGATGCAGCTGATCCTCGGCTGAGCCGGCCGGATCCGACTGGAGCCGACTGGAGCCGGGTACGGCGAGGCCCGGGCGGGTGAACTCCCCGCCCGGGCCTCGCCGTTGCCTGATCGCCGTCCGATCGCGCGGCCTACCAGGGGCCGTACGGACCGGTGTTGCTGCGGCCGCCACGGCCGCCACCACCGGTCAGCTCCCGGATCGCCGGGCGCACGTCCACCATGTAGACGATCGACGCGACCAGCCCGGCGAGCGTCCCGATGCCGGTGAAGAAGTTCACCCCGAACAGCAGGTCCCAGCCGAAGGCGATCGCCAGGATCGCCAGCCAGAACGGCTTGGTCTTCTTGTCCGCCGCCCGGTAGGCGTCCTCACGGCGGGTGACCGCGTCGCCCAGGGCGAACAGCTTGAAGCCCAGGATGGCGACGGACAGCCACCAGATCGGGTTCAGATAGGCCAAGTCCAGAATCTGGGCCACTCCGCCCATCACGCTCTCCTCTGTCTCTCGCCTCCGGCGCTCCGGCCACCGCCCATCCTGGCACGGTCGACCGTCCGCTCTCCTGTCAACGTCCTGCGGTCACCGGATGTGCCCCGTCCGGCGGCCCTTCCCTCACTCCGCGCGGTCGGTGGTCTTCCGGGCGCGGGCGGCCCTCTTCGGGGCGGGCCGGGTGTCGGCGGCCGAGGTGTCGGCGGCCAGGGGGTCGGTGGCCAGGGTGTCGATGTCGTCCTCGACCAGCTCGGCCTCGACCGGCTCGGATGCCCTGGCGAGCTCCGATTCCTCGGCCGGCTGCCCCGGCCCGGCGGGCGCGCCCGGGCGGGCCCGGTCCACCACGACCTTGCCGCGCTCGGCCAGCTCGTCGTACGTCTCCTTGGCCTTCACCGCCAGCTCGACCGCGCGGCCGACCTGCTGGAGGGCGAAGCCCTGTGCCCGCTCCTGCAAGGTCCGCAGGTCGACGGGGAGCGTCGTGACGGTCTCGGTGACCTTGGCCTGCGCCTCGGCCAGCTTCGTCTGCGCCTCCTGGAACCGGGCGGTGGCCTTCTCCTGCGCGCCCTTGCGGTCCGCGGTGAGCGCCTCCACCCGGCCCGGCACCTCGCGCAGCTTCTCGTACGCGAGATCCCCGGCGCCGGCGATGGCGTACAGCGGGGTCGGGTCGCTGAGGGTCTTCTTGATCTCGTCGGTGATCGGCATGCTTACCGGTCCTCCCGGTGGGTGTTCTGGGTGGCTGAGCCGTCGGTCGTCGGGCCGGAGGCTGGTGGAACGCCGGTGTCGGTACCGGCCGCGGGCGGCCGCTCGGCCACCGCGCCCCGCTGGACGGCGTTCTCCTTCAGGAAGGCGTCGTAGACCGCGAGCAACGCCTGCTTCTGCTGCTCGTTGATCAGCGGATCGGCCAGGATCGAGGCCCGCAGCTCCAGGCCCTCACCGCGCCGCTCCTCCAGGATCCCGGCCTGGACGTACAGCGTCTCCGCCGAGATCCGCAGCGCCTTCGCGATCTGCTGCAGGATCTCCGCGCTCGGCTTGCGCAACCCGCGCTCGATCTGGCTGAGGTACGGGTTCGACACGCCTGCGGCCTCCGCCAGCTGGCGCAGTGAGTACTGCGCGTTCCGGCGCTGCTCGCGGATGTACTCGCCCAGCGAGCCGACGTTCAGTGAGGCCATACCCGCAGACTGCAACATCCTGCTTGCAGATGCAAGCAGGATGCTAACCACAGCAAACGGCGGGCGGGCTCAGCCGAGGTCGGGGACGCGGACCGGCATCAGGAGCGAGAAGGTACCCTCCCGGCCCGGCGTGCGAATCGCCAAGGGGGCGATCGGGCCGCCGAGTTCGAGCACCAGCTGCTCGGGGCGGCCGACCCGCAGGGCGTCCAGCAGGAAGTCGCGGTTGACCGCCACCCTCAGGTCTCCGGACGTGGATCCGGGGCCAGGCTCGGCACCGGCCACCGCCAGGCGGCCGTCCGCCGTGAGGGTGAGGACGGTGACCGCGCAGTCCGCGCCGTTCGGGCCGGAGGGCAGGGTGCGGGTGGCGCCGGTCTCGACGGCGCCGCGCAGTTCGGCGGCGGACAGGTCGATCCGGTGCTCCGGTTCGAGCCGGGTCAGCACCCGGTGGTCGGGGTAGTCGAAGTCCAGGGCGGCGCCCTCGATCCGGTGGCCGCCGGTCTCGGCCCGGACCAGGCCGCCGCCGAGGGTCAGCGCGACCTCGGCCTCGGCGTCGGCCGCGCCCGCGCCGAGCAGCGCACGCAGGGCGTCGACCAGGGCGGTGGGGACGATCGTGCCGCCGTCCGGCCGGTCGGGAGCCGTGGTGGCGGGCACCTCGGCGAGCGCCATCCGGTAGCGGTCGGTGGCGACCAGGCGCAGCACCGGGCCGTCCGGTTCGAACAGCACCCCGGCGAGCGCCGGCGTTCCGGGGTCGCCGCCGACGGCGAAGCGGACCGCGTCCAGTGCGGCGGCCAGCTCCTCGGCCAAAACGGTGAAGCGGACTTCGGCGGGGGTGGTGGTCATCGGTTGCTCCCTCTGGTCGGTCATCACGCGGATCAGGGAGAGCTCGCGGCGGGCGTCGGCGAGGCCCTCCTCCAGCCGACGCAGGTGCGCGTCGAGCACCCGCGCGGCCGTGCCGGAGCCGGGCGCCGCGCCGAGCACGGCGCGGATGCCGGCCAGCGGCAGGCCGACCCGGCGCAGCCGGGCCAGCAGCCGGGCGTCGGCGAGTTGGCCGGGCCGGTACCAGCGGTAGCCCGTCTGCGGGTCGACCCAGGCGGGGGTGAGCACCTCGGCGCCGTCGTAGTAGCGCAGGGTGCCGACGCCCAGGCCGCTGGCGCGGGCCAGCTCGCCGATGCTGTGCAGCTCGCTCTCCATGCCGGTGACTCTGCGGGCTCGACCAGGTCGAGGGTCAAGCCCGGCCGGCGAGGTGGGCGAGCTTCGACGGGTTGCGGACGATGCGCAGCTCGGCGATCCGGGGCCGTCCGTCGGGCCCCTCGACGAAGTCGAACACCGAGACGGCGTCGATCGCGCCGTCCTGGGTGACCAGCAGCCCGGGCTGGCCGTTGACCAGGACCGGCCGGAGCTCGACGCCCTCGCCCAGCTGGCCGAGCACCCCGAGCAGGAAGCGGGCGACGTTGTCGGCGCCGGTGACCGGGCGCAGCGCGGCGCGGACCACGCCGCCACCGTCGGTCCAGGAGGTGACGTCGGGGGCGAGCAGGTCCAGCATCCGGTTGAGGTCGCCGCCGACGCAGGCCGCGAGGAACTCGTCGGTGGCGCGGCGGCGCAGCTCCGGCGGGGCGTCGTAGCGCGGCCGGCGGGCCCGGACGTGCGCCTTGGCCCGGCTGCCGACCTGCCGGCAGGCGGCCTCGGTGCGCTCCAGCGCCTCGGCGATCTCCCGGTAGGAGAAGCCGAAGGCCTCCTTGAGGACGAAGACGGCCCGCTCCAGCGGGGACAGGCTCTCCAGCACCACCAGCAGGGCGAACGAGACCGTCTCGGCGCGCTCGACGTCGGCGGTCGCGTCCGGCTCGGCCACCAGCGGCTCGGGCAGCCAGGGGCCGACGTAGGCCTCGCGGCGGACGGCGGCCGAGTCGAGCCGGTTGAGCGCGAGGTTGGTGACCGTCCGGGCCAGGTAGCCGCCCGGGTTGGCGACCGGGCCGGTGACCCCGCTCCAGCGCAGCCAGGTGTCCTGGACCAGGTCCTCGGCGTCGGCGACGCTGCCGAGCATCCGGTAGGCGATACCGAAGATCATCCGGCGGTGCCGCTCGAAGTCGTCGAGGGCGGGGTCGGCGAGGGGGTCGGTCACCGCTCCGACGCTACCGCACGGGCGGCGGCGGGCCGAGGCCTCGTCAGCCGCGGAACGCCTCGTACGCGGGGGCGAGCAGGGTGGCGAGGTCGCGGCCGCGCACGGTGACGCCGGAGCGGCCGAGGCGGCGCAGCGAGGGCTCGTCGGGCTCCTCCTCGGGCCCGGGCGGGGCCGGGCGCAGGGTGAAGCCGCCGCCCCAGTAGGCGGCGACGTTCACGGCGGCGACGTTCACGGCGGGGGCGTTCGCGGCGGGGGCGTTCGCGGCGGGGGCGTTACCGGGTTGGGCGTCCCCGGCCGGGGCGTTTCCCGGCGGGACGGGGGCAGGGTGGCCGGGTGTCATGCGTCCTCCTCGGCGACGGCGTCCTCACGGGTGAGCGCGACCAGTTCACGCAGCGCCTCGACCGGCAGGTCGGTGAGCCAGCGCTCCCCCTCCCCCACCACCGCTGCGGCCAACGAGCGTTTGGCGGCGAGGAGTTCGTCGATCCGCTCCTCGACGGTGCCGACGCAGACCAGTCGGCGGACCTGGACGTCCCGGCGCTGGCCGATCCGGAACGCGCGGTCCGTGGCCTGCTCCTCGACCGCTGGGTTCCACCAGCGGTCCAGGTGGATCACCTGGTTGGCGGCGGTCAGGTTGAGGCCGGTGCCGCCGGCCCGCAGCGAGAGCAGGAACACCCTTGGCCCGTCCGGGGACTGGAAGCGCTCGACCATCTCCTCACGGCGGGCCCGGGGGACGCCGCCGTGCAGGTAGAGCACCTCCTCGCCGAGCCGGCGGGCCAGGTACGGGCGGAGCATCGTGCCGAACTCGGCGTACTGGGTGAAGACCAGCGTCCGGTCGCCCTCGGCCAGCGCCTCCTCCAGCAGCTCCGCCAGCCGGGCCACCTTGCCCGAGCGCTCGCCCAACGCCGAGCCGTCGTGCAGCAGTTGGGCCGGATGGTTGCACACCTGCTTGAGCTTGCCGATCGCGGCCAGCACGGTGCCGCGCCGCTCCACGCCCCGGATCCCCTCGACCCGCTGCAGCAGGTCGGCCACCACGGCCTGGTAGAGGCCCGCCTGCTCGGCGGTGAGGCTGCACCAGACGGTCATCTCCTGCTTGGCCGGCAGCTCGGCGGCCACCGCCGGGTCGGACTTGAGCCGGCGCAGCACGAACGGGGCGGTACGGCGCTGGAGTTCGGCGGCGCGCTCGGGGCTGCGGTGCAGTTCGACCGGGATCGCGTAGCGCTCCTTGAAGCGCTCGGCCGGGCCGAGCAGCCCGGGGTTGGCGAAGTCCAGGACGGCGTGCAGTTCGGCGAGCCGGTTCTCCACCGGGGTGCCGGTCAGGGCGATCCGGTGGCGGGTGACGGGCAGCGCACGGACGGCCCGGGACTGGGCGGTACCGGCGTTCTTGACGTACTGCGCCTCGTCGGCGACCACCCGGCGCCAGCGGATCGCCCGCAGCGCGGCGAGGTCGCGCTGGACCAGCCCGTAGGTGGTGATGACGAGGTCCACGCCCCGTACGGCGTCGGCGAGTTGGTCGGCGCCGAGGCGGCCGGAGCCGTGGTGGACGTGGCGCCGCAGGGCGGGGGCGAAGCGCTCGGCCTCGCGCTGCCAGTTGCCGACCAGGGACATCGGGCAGACCAGCAGGGTGGGGCCGACCGCCCCCTCGGCCTGCTCGGTGGCCAACAGGGCGAGCGTCTGGACGGTCTTGCCGAGGCCCATGTCGTCGGCCAGCACGGCCCCGAGGCCGAGCCCGGCCATCGCCCGCAGCCAGGCCAGGCCGCGCTCCTGGTAGGGGCGCAGGGTGGCCCGGAAGTCGGGCGGCAGCGCGGGGGCGGGGGCCGGGGCGGCGCGCCCGGCCAGCAGGTCGCCGAGCGGGCCGTCCGCGCGGACGGCGGTGACGGGCAGCCCGGCGACGGTCGCCTCCGGGTCGAGGGCCAGCCGCAGCAGGTCGGCGGTGGCCAGCACGCCGTCGCGCCGGTCGGCGAGGAAGGCGAGCGCGGCGGCGATCTGCTCCGGGTCGGCCTCCAGCCAGGTGCCGCGGACCCGGACCAACCCCTGCTTGGCGGCGGCGAGTTCGGCCAGTTCCTGCTCGGTGAGCGGCGCCCCCTCCGGGCCGAGCGCGGCCTGCCAGCGGAAGGCGACCACGGCGTCCCGGTCCACCTGGGAGGCGACGGCGAGCGTGCCCGGCGCGGGCGGGGTGGTGGCCCGCAGGGCGAGCCCGAGCCTGGGCCGGCGGCGCCACCAGGCGGGCAGCAGCACGCCGAAGCCGCCCTCGGCGAGGGCGGGCGCGGCGGTGCGCAGGAAGTCCAGCGCGCCGGCCCGGTCGAGCGGCAGGGCGGCCGGGCGGGAGCGGTGCCGCAGGCCGTCCAGGGCCGGCCAGCGGTGGGCGGCGCGGGCCAGCTCGGTGACCAGGACGTCGGCCGGGTCCGGCGCCTTGCGGGCCAGCGCGGCGTGGGCGGCGCCGCCTTCGTGCAGGTCGGCGGCGCGGACCAGCAGGGAGGGCTCGTCGACGGCCTGGAGCAGGAACTCCAGCTGCCAGGCGTCGTCGGAGGGCCGGCCCTCGGGGTCGTCCGGGTCGGGCCCGAGCGGCTCCAGCAGGCGGAAGCAGAGCCGGAGCGCGGGCGCGGCGGGCTCGGCGGCGGCGTACCAGGCGGCGAGCCGGCGGCACAATTCGGCGAAGCCCTCGGACCGGACGTCCGTGAGGCCGCCGTCCGGGGTGGTCAGGGCGTGCAGCCAGCGTTCGGCGGCGGTCCCCACCGCGGCGGCCGTCGTGGCGTCGGCTGGAGCGCCACCGGTTCGGGCGTCGCCGGTCCGGGTGTCGCCCGGGCCCAGCGGGGGCGTGCCGGCCAGGGCGGCCCGGGCCTCGGCGTCCACCAGTGCGCCCAGCGCGGCGTCCAGCAAGGCCTCGCCGGTGCCGGCGCCGGCCGCCGGCCACTCCCCCAGCAGGACGGGCGGGCAGCCGTCCGCCAGTGCGGCGGCCTCCCGGCGGCCCGCCGGGGTGGGGTCGGGCCGCCAGCGGGCCTGCGGGCAGCCGTCCGCCAGGACGGGCAGCGGCAGCACCCGGCCCCGGCCGACCGTTCGCCAGGCGAGGTCGTGCACGCCGGTCAGCCAGCGCAGCGAGGGGCCCTGGACGACCTCGACGCGCCCGGTGCCGGGCAGATCGGTGCTGGTGACGGCCCAGTGCGGGTCGAAGACCTCGCCGAGCAGTTGGGCGGCCGCCCCGGTGTCGAAGAGCAGCGCGGGGACGCGCCAGGGCGCCAGGACGGCCGCGCCCCGGACCGGGGTGACCGGCAGGTCGGGCGAGGGCGTGGGCAGGGCGCCGGTGGTGGGCAGCAGCAGGGTGGCCCAGCGCTCGGGGGCCTGGCCGGCGAGCCAGCCGAGGCCGGGCCCGATGCCGCCGAGGACGGCGGCGAGTTCGCCGGCCGGGCAGGCGTAGGGGTGGGCGCGCGGGGCCGCCCGGTCGGGGCGGGGCTCCACGGTGCCCGGGTGGGCGCGGGCGTCCTCGGCCCACAGGGCCAGCCGTCCGCCCGCCCGCCAGAGCGCGTGCAGGACGAACATGCGGGAGGCCTTCCGGTCGGCGGAACCGTCCTTCGCAGCCTAACCGGGCGGTCCGACAGTGCCGCTCCGCCAAGTCTTTCGCGAAACGCCGACGGCTGTGGTTGAAATTTGAACGAAAGCGGCCTACGCTGAAACCAACAAGTTGAAGCCTAAACAAATGGCTTCGGACCCGAGGAGGAGCCATGGGCCTGTTCAACCGCACCAAGACCGCCACCCCCACCGCCGTCGCCGTCGCCGAGACCCCGACCGGCCCGGACCTCGCCCACCTGACCGGCGACTGGACCATCGACACCACGCACAGCGAGGTCGCCTTCTCGGTGCGCCACGCCATGGTGACGAACGTCAAGGGCCGCTTCACCGAGTACGACGGCAAGCTGCACCTGGACGGCAGCACCCCTGGCAACTCCTCCGCCGACCTGGTGATCAAGGTCGCCAGCATCGACACCAACCAGGCCCAGCGCGACGAGCACCTGCGCACCGGCGACTTCTTCGCCGCCGACACCTACCCGGAGATCCGCTTCCGCAGCACCTCGGCCGAGCGGCTGCGCGGCGACACGTACCGGATGAGCGGCGAGCTGACCATCAAGGACACCACCCGCCCGGTGGTCCTGGACCTGGAGTACACCGGCAGCGCCACCGACGCCTACGGCGCCGAGCGGGTCGGCTTCGAGGGCAGCACCGTCCTCGACCGCACCGAGTTCGGCCTGACCTACAACGCGGCCCTGGAGACCGGCGGCGTGCTGATCAGCGAGAAGGTCAAGCTCAGCTTCGACATCTCCGCCGTCAAGGCGGCCTGACCCGGCCGTCCACGACTGCCACCCGGGCCACCGGACCCGCCGCGCGGCCCGGTCCGCCCACCCGCCGCCCCTGCCGACCCCCGACGGCAGGGGCGGTGTCGCGTCCCGGCGGCCCCCGTCACCCGGCCCTCACCCGGCCGCGGAACTTGGCCCGGTCACCCGAGCAGCGCCGCGTCCGCCGCCGGCAGCCAGCTGCCCGCCGGCCGCCGCAGCCAGCCCTCGGCCGCACCGAGCCCGGCGGCCGCGGCGCCCAGTGCGGCCAGCCCCGGGTGGCGCTCACCGGGCCGGTGCACCAGGCTGACCAGGCTCAGCGGCACCGGCTCCACCAGCGGCACGGTCACCGCCCCCGGAATCCTCGGCCCGCCGACGGTGGTCAGCATCGGATCGCCGTGCCGGGCCAGGTAACGGGCCGTCTCGTCCAAACCCACCGGCGGCACGTACGGCGCGGCCGGCGTCAGGCCGTGCTCGCGCAGCAGGCGGACGCCGAGGTCGGCCCACTCGGTGGTGGCCGGGTTGCCGGCGCAGACGTCGACGGGGTGCCCGGTCAGCTCGGCGACGCGCAGCACCGGACGGCCGGCCAGCGGGTGGGTGTCCGCCATCATCACCGAGATCTGATCCAACCGGACCGGCCGCTGGGTGAGTTGGCCGCGCAGCGGGGCGGGCAGTCCGGCGAACCGGCCGAAGGACACGTCCAGCCGGTGGGCCAGCAGTTCGGCGGCGGCCGCGGCGAGGCCGCCGTGGAAGCGGGCCAGCAGTTCGCCCTCCGGCCAGGCGGCGCGGGCGCGTTCGAGCACCCGGTCGGCGGTGAGGTCCGGGCCGGTCACGTCGCTGTTGAGGTCCACCAGCAGCGGCCGGGCCGCGGCGCCCGCCAGGATCTCGTCGTGCAGGGCGAGGAGCCGGCGCGCCCGGGGCAGCAACCGCAGCCCGGCCGGGGTGAGTTCGACGCTTCGGGTGGTGCGGGTGAACAGCGCGTCGCCGAGCAGCCCTTCCAAGGTCCGGATGTCCCGGCTGAGCGCCTGCTGGGCGACGTGCAGCCGCCCGGCGGCCCGACCGAAGTGCAGGCTCTCGGCGGCCGCGACGAAGCCGCGGAGCAGACGGGGGTGCAGGTCACGGGGCATGGGCGGCAGATTAACAACAGCCTGCTGTGAATGCGGCGGAACAGGTGTTGGACCGCCGCCCGGCACCGACGGGAGGCTGATGGGCGCCCCCCTCACTCTCCCCAGGAGCCTGATGCCCTCGCGCGCCCTCCTCACCTCCTACCGGCGGCTGTTCGCGGCCCCCGGCGCCGCCGCCTTCACCCTCGCCGGGCTGCTCGGCCGGCTCGCGCTGTCGATGAACGGCGTCTCGCTGGTCGTGCTGCTCGCCGAACGGCGCGGCTCGTACGCGCTGGCCGGCACCGTCTCGGCCGTCGGGCTGATCACCGGCGCGATCGGGATGCCGCTGCTCGGGCGGCTGGTGGACCGGTACGGGCAGGCGCGGGTGACCGTACCGGCCGCGCTCTACAACGCCGCCCCGCTCGCCGCCCTGCTGCTCTGCCTCCGGCTCGGCGCACCCGACTGGACGCTCTACGCCTGCTGGGCGGCCTGCGCGGCCGCGCCCAACCTCGGCGGCATGGCCCGGGCCCGCTGGGCACACCTGTACCGGGCCGACCCGGCCGCCCGGCACCTGGCCAACTCCCTCGAACAGGCCCTGGACGAGCTCTGCTTCATGGCCGGGCCCGTCCTCGCGATGACGCTCTGCACGGCGGTCGCCCCGGAGGCCGGGCTGCTCGCCGCCGGGGCGCTCGGCACCACCGGCGCCCTGCTGTTCGCGGCCCAGCGGCGCACCGAACCACCGTTGCCCGCCCGCTCGGAGGGCGACCGCCACGGCTCGCCGCTGCGGGTGCCCGGGCTGCGGGTGCTGCTGCTCGCCTTCCTCGCCACCGGCGTCGTCTTCGGCTCGACCGAGATCACCACCGTGGCGTACGCCGACGCGCTCGGGCACAAGGCGGCGGCGGGCGCGCTGCTGGCCCTGGTCGCGGGCGGATCCTGCCTGGCCGGGCTGGTGTTCGGGCTGCTGACGCCGCGTCGGTCACCCGGGGTGCGCTTCCTGTCCGGGGCCGCGGCGATGGCCGGGGGGCTGCTGCTGCCGCTCGCCGCCGGACTGGGCGGGGCCGGGCTCGGCCTGCTCGGGGTCGCGCTGTTCGCGGCCGGCACGGCCACCGCGCCGACCATGGTGACCGGGATGACGCTGGTCCAGGAACTGCTGCCGGGACGGCAGTTCAACGAGGGGATGGCGGTCGCGGTGTCCGGCATCGTGGTCGGCATCTCGGGCGGCGCGGCGCTCGCCGGCGCGGTCGCCGAGCACGCCGCCCCCGGCACCGGCTACGCCCTGCCGGCCTGCGCCGCCGCGCTCGCCCTGCTGATCGCCCTGACCGGACGGCGGCACCTGCACGCCGCCGGGGCCCCGGCGGAAAGTGCCGAGCGGACTGTCAGTACCTCGGTCTAGCGTTCGGGGCATGGCGGAAATCACCTATGTCCGAGGCGATGCCACCGCGCCGCAGGGCAAGGGCGTGAAGGTGATCGCGCACGTCTGCAACGACCTCGGCGGCTGGGGCAAGGGCTTCGTGCTCGCGCTGTCCAGACGCTGGCCCGAGCCCGAGGCCGCGTTCCGGCGCCGGCACCGAGGGGTGCCGGTGACGGTCTACGACGTCGGCTGAGCCTGCACCGCCTGCGCCGCGAGGCTCTCGGCGGGCCAGCTGTACACGTACTCGGGCAGCACGTACCCGCCCGGGAACACGCCCTCCTGCACCCGCGTCCGTACACCGCCCTCGCGCTCGTAGAAGGCGATCGCGCGGATGTTGTCGCGCAGCACCTCCAGGTACAGCTCGGCCCCGGGGTGCCGCTCGACGACGTGGGCGCGGGCCGCGGCGAACAGTGCGCGGCCGATGCCGCCGCCGGTCCGGCCGGGGCGGACGTGCAGGTTGTCGACCAGTACCCGGCCGTCCGGCTGCGGGACGAGGTAGATGAACCCGACCGTCTCCCCGGCCTGGTCGGCGATCAGCAGTTCCGGCTCGGCGGCCGGATCGCCGTAGTCGACGGTCAGCCGCAGCTCCCACAGCTCGCGCCGCTGGGCGGGCAGTCCGTCGCCGAGTGCGTCCGCGGGGACGATCCCGCGGTAGGCGGTGCTCCAGCTGCGGGCGTGCAGGTCGGCGACGGCCGCGGCGTCCTGCGCTCCGCCGCGCCGGATGGTGGTCTGCACGGGACTGATCATGTGACGAGCCTCCCACAGATTGGAGTTGAACATGTTCAAGCGAAACCTCTACAGTGCTCACATCATTTTGAACGCGTTCGAAATGGCGGGGGTGGTGGATGTGGCACCGAGCACGGAGGGGACGCCCGGTGCCGCGTCCACCGACACGGGTTGGAGCTTCGTCTCCGGTTAGGCTCGTGCCCGTGGACGACCTGGCAGCGACGAACCGAACGGACGGCACGAGCGGTGCGGCCGCGACCCCGGCCGACACCCCGACCGACCCTGCAGCCGACACCGCGACCGACCCCGCGGCCGCACCCGGTACCGACAGCGGGCCCGGCACCGACAGCGGGCCCATGCCCGGCGGTCGGGCGCAGCCGAAGACCGACAAGAGCGAGCAGACCCGGGCGCTGATCCTGGAGACCGCGATGCGGCTCTTCCAGGAGCGCGGCTACGAGAAGACCACCATGCGCGCGATCGCCACCGAGGCGGGCGTCTCGGTCGGCAATGCTTACTACTATTTTTCGGCGAAGGAATTCCTAATTCAGGGATTCTATGACCGAATGACGTACGACCATGCGGCGGAGGCCAGGAATCGCATGGCCAATACGCGGAACTTTGCCGAGCGCCTGGAAATCGCGCTGACCTCCTGGCTCGACACGGCCGCGCCGTACCACGAGTTCGCCGCCCAGTTCTTCCGCACCGCTGCCGACCCGACCAGCTCGCTGAGCCCGTTCTCCAACGAGTCACACCCGGCCCGGGCGACCGCCGTGGAACTGTTCCGCGACGTGTTGCAGGGCTCGGAGCTGGCGCCCAAGCTGGATGCCGAGCTGGGAGAGTTGCTGCCCGACGTGCTCTGGCTGCACCTGATGGTCGTGGTGCTCTACTGGGTTTTCGACCGGACCGAGGACACCGAGCGGACACGGGAATTCGTCCGCCGGTCCACCCCCATGGCGGCCCGGGTGATCAACCTCTCGCGTTATCGGGTATTCCGCCCGATTGTCCGCGATGCCAAGGGGCTCATTCAGGACTTCATCCTGCCCACCATTGGGAAAACCGCCGTCAAGTAGCCCGCCCGAGGGCAGCTCGGACGCGCCGAGGGCCGGACCGCAGTAATGC
>NZ_JBHWIJ010000140.1:0-3999 GCF_042732255.1 Kitasatospora sp. NPDC059803
GTTCCAGGTGTCCGCCGAGGTCGGCGAGCAGCGGGGCGTCCGCGCCCGGGGCGGCGATGCCGAGGTAGGAGGCCAGCGCGAGCGGAACCGTCCCGGTGGACGCCAGTGCGCGCACGGCGGCGCGCCGCTCGTCGGCGGTCAGGCCGGGGTGGACCGGCTGGCCCGGGGCGCAGCGCAGTTCCAGCCCGTGCCAGCCGTGGTCGGCGGCGAGGCGCGCGGCGGCGGCGAGCGGCAGGTCGGGCAGGCCGAGGGTGGAGAGGGCGAGTGGCACGGGTGCTCCTCAGGTCCGGGCGCCGGGCGGAAGCCGGCGGGCGCAGGCCGCTCCCGGCGACAGCTCCGCCTCGTGGACGGCGCCGTCGGGCCACCGCACCCGCAGCCGGTAGGCCCCGTCGGGGGCGGCCGCCACGTCCGCCGTCAGGCCGTCGAGCGTCGGGAGTTCGTCCGCGGCGGCGGTGAGACGGGCTGCGGTGAGGTGAGCGGTGGTGAGGCGGTCGGCGGTGAGGCGGGCGGCGCACATCAGCAGGTGGACGGCCCCGCCGGTGGCGCCGGTCAGGACCGGCAGGGCGGCGGCCGCTCCGAAGGCCGTGCCGTCCGGGACGGGGCTGGTGCGGGCGGCGGTGTAGCCGTGCAGGGCCCGCAGTTCGCTGGTCAGCAGCCGGCCGTCCAGCGTGTGGGCGGTGGCAGTGGCGGCGGCGGCAGTGCCGGTGCCGGGCCGGGCGGGCGGCAGGTGGTCTCCGGCGACGGCCCAGCCGCCCTCGCGCAACGGGGTGCCGGGCGGGGCGCCGACGACCAGGTGGGCGCGGACCTCGTCGGCGCCGTGGGCGAGGGTCAGCGAGGTGACGGTGACGCCGGGCCGGGGCTGTCCGGCGGCCCGGGGGCGGTGGGTGGAGGCCGCCCAGCCGTCGCCGGTGGCGAGCGGGGTGATGGGGCCGCGCTCGGTGGGTTCGCCGTCGACCAGCAGGGCGAGGTGGTTGTCGGCCGGGCCGGTGTGGACGGGGCCGGTGGCGGTGGAGTGGGCGAGCCGCGCGTAGTGCGGGTCGTCGGGGTGGACGCGGTCGGCGGGCTGGTCGTCGCTGCCGTGGTTGTGGAGGCGGACCAGGCCGTCGGCGGCGGTGGACTGGACCAGCCAGCCGGGGCCGGGCAGCGCCCGGACGGTGTCACGGCGTTCGGCGGGCGCGGGCTCCTCGCGGTCGGTCCAGGCGGGGTGGTCGGCGGGCAGCAGCAGGCCGAGGAAGCCGGAGGCCGCCCAGTAGGGCGAGGCGGGGCCGGAGTAGGGCTGGACGAGCGGGGGGTGGGGGCCGTACCAGCCGAGGGTGAGCAGGCCGTCGGGGCCGGTGGCGCCGCGGTCGAGGAAGTGGCGCAGGGCGCCGGAGGCGAGTCGGCGGGTGGTGCCGGGGGTGAGCGGGGTGTGGCCGGTGAGGGTGCCGGCCCAGAGCGGGGCGGCGGCGGCGAACCGGTAGATCAGCGAGCGGCCCTGGTGCACCGGCGCGCCGTCGCCGCCGAACAGGTGGGCGTAGTCGGCGAGGTGGGCGGCGAGCCGGGGGCCGTACTCGGCGAGCAGGGCGCGGTCGTCGGCGAGGTGGGCGTGCAGCACGGGGTAGAGGTGCAGGGCCCAGCCGTTGTAGTGGTCGAAGGCGCGGGGGCGGCCGTCGGTGTACCAGCCGTCGCCGAGGTAGAAGCGATCGATGCGTTCCAGGCCGCGCCGGACGGCGGCGCGGGCGGCGTCCTCCTCGACGCCGGCCTCGGCGAGGAAGCCGCCGACGGCGAGCGGGAAGAGCCACCAGTTGTTGTCGTTGGGTGTGCGGTGGAGGGTCTCGGCGAGCCACCGGGCGGTTCTGGTCCGGACGTCGGCGGGGAGGCGGTCCCAGAGCCAGGGGCGGGTCAGCCGCAGGGCGAACGCGATGGCGGCGGCCTCGACCATGGCCTGGCCGCGGTCGGTGACGACGGGCCAGGACGCCGGGTCGTCGTCGGTGAGGTCGCGTGCGGTGGTGGGGTGGCGGGTGCCGGCGTCGAGTCCGGCGGCGTAGCGGTCGAGCAGGCCGTGCGGGTCGGCGCCGCCGGCGCCGGCGATCCGCAGGGCGGCGAGGAGGAAGGTGCGGGCGAAGCCTTCGTGGGCGTCGGAGCGGCGGCCGGACCAGCTCGGCGTAGCGCGGGGGAGGTCGATCAGCGCGTGTCCGGGGCCGGCCCAGGGGAGGACGGCGTCGAGCAGCCCGTCGACGGCGGCCTCCCAGTGGGCTCTGGTCCAGCCGGTGCGGGGGCTGAGGGCGTGGTCTTCCGGGGGCAGCAGCACGGCGGTGTCCTCCATGGCCCGGGGCTCGGGAGTCGTGCCCCGTGCGGGGAATCTAGAAAGCGGTTGATCGTTCGTCAAGGCTTTTGATCGCAACGGATCATTTGATCCCAATCTCTTGACTTCGATCGATCGCCCGCCCAGGATGGCGACCACTTGCCCGCCCGGTCGCGACCACCGGCAGCCCCACTGACCCCCCGGCCGCGCCCCCCTCTCCCGGAGTCGTGCATGCCCTCACTCCCGCTTCCCCTCCCCCACCCCCGGCGCAGACTCCTCCGCGCCGCCGCCGGCGGCCTGCTGTCCACCGTCCTCCTCGCCGCCTGCGCCGGCAGCGGCGGCGGCGCCCCGAAGGCCGACGACGGCAAGCCGGTCACGCTGACCTTCTGGGCCTGGTCCAAGGGCACGAAGGAGGTCGTCGCCGCCTTCAACGCCTCCCACCCCGACGTCAACGTGGTCTACGAGGAGATACCGTCCGGCACGGCCGGCGGGTACGCCAAGATCTCCAACGCGGTGAAGGCCGGCAACGCCCCCGACGTGTTCAACGTCGAGTACGCCCAACTGCCGGACTTCGTCAGCCAGGGCGCCGTCCAGGACATCTCCGGGCTCGTCCCCGGCGAGCTCAAGGCGAAGTACCTGCCGCAGACCATGGACCTGACCACCCTCGGCGGCCGCACCTGGGCGCTGCCGCTGGACGCCTCGCCGCAGGCCTTCTACTACCGCAAGGACCTCTTCGACCGGGCCGGCCTCACCCCGCCGAAGACCTGGGACGAATTCCGCACCGCCGCGCAGAAACTGAAGCAGGCCCAGCCGGACACCCGGATCGCCACCTTCTTCCCCGACGACCCGGCCACCTTCGAGGCGATGGCCTGGCAGGCCGGCGCCCACTGGTTCACCGGCCGCGACGACGCCTGGAGCGTCGACCTCAACGGCGCCGGGACCAAGCAGACCGCGGACTACTGGCAGCAGCTGATCGCCGAGGACCTGGTCCGCGTCCAGCCCTCGTTCAGCCAGCCGTGGACGGCCTCGCTGCAGAAGGGCGAGACCGCCGGCTACCTCGGCGCCTCCTGGGGCGGCGGGGTGCTGAAGGGCACCCTGCCCGACGCGGCCGGCACGTGGGCCGTCGCCCCGGTGCCCAGCTGGGACGGCGCCCCGGCCAGCGGCATGGTCGGCGGCACCACCTTCGCCGTCTCCAAGAACAGCAAGAAGGCCAAGGCCGCCGTCGAGTTCGCCACCTGGGCGACCACCACGCCGGAGGGCATCAAGGCCCGGATCGCCTCCGGCACCTCCTCCGCCTTCCCGGCCGCGCCCGCGCTCGTCCCGGTGGCCGAGGAGTCCTTCAAGGCCGACTTCTACGGCGGCCAGGACGTGTACGCGCTCTACACGGACGCCGCGAAGTCGATCAAGCCGAACTGGCAGTGGGGCCCGACGATGAACGCGACCAACAACGCGCTCAAGGACGCGTTCGGCAAGCTCACCCAGGGCGGCACCGTCCAGGCGGCCCTCGACGCCGCACAGCAGTCCACCCTGGCCGAGCTGAAGAACCGCGGCCTCAAGGTCAAGCAGTGACCGCCCAGCCGCCCCGCACCGGGCCCGGGCCCGCCGTCGCCGCCCGCGCCCGCCGGCGCGGGCGGTGCGGGGGGCCGGCCGGCCGGCGCGCCCCCGTCGGGCGCCGGTGAACCCCCAGCACCCGCGGCCCGCACGGCTACGCCGGC
>NZ_JBHWIJ010000140.1:4009-15609 GCF_042732255.1 Kitasatospora sp. NPDC059803
GGCCAGTCCATCGCGCGCAGCGCCGCCGACGCGGCCTCCGACACCTCGCCGTCGACCCGGACCTCGGCGGCCGCGTCGCCCCCCCGCCCGCCCCCGCACAAGATGACACCCACCCCGCCCCGCCCCGCCCCCCCCCGCGCCGCCCCGCCCCGCCGGGCGGGGGCGGTACGGGGCGCCGGCCGTCCTGCTCGCCCCGTTCGTGCTCCTGTTCACCGCCTGCACGCTCGTCCCGATCGGCTACGCCGTCCACCTCAGCCTGTACACCGAGCACCGCTCCGGGCTCGGCTTCGGCGGCGGCGAGACGGTCTTCACCGGCCTCGGCAACTACACCCGGGCGCTCGGTGACCAGGCGTTCCGCTCGGGCTTCTGGACCACCGCGCAGTACTGCCTGCTCTACATCCCGCTGATGACGGGGCTGGCGCTGCTCCTCGCGCTGCTGCTGGACTCGGCGCTGGCCCGCGCCCGCCGCTTCTTCCAGCTGGCGCTGTTCCTGCCGCACGCGGTGCCCGGCATCATCGCCGCGCTGATCTGGGTCTACCTGTACACGCCCGGCATCAGCCCGGTCATCGACCTGCTGAACGCCGGCGGCGCCCACCCCGACCCGTTCGGCGCGCCACTGCCCGCCGTGGTCAACATCGCACTCTGGGAGTGGACCGGCTACAACATGGTCATCTTCTACGCCGCACTCCAGGCCGTCCCGCGCGAAGTCCTCGAAGCGGCCGTCGTCGACGGCGCCGGACCGCTGCGGACCGCCGTCAGCGTCAAGATCCCGCTCATCCGCGCCTCGATCGTGCTGGTCGGCCTGTTCACCCTGATCGGCTCGCTCCAGCTCTTCACCGAACCGATGATCCTGCACGGCGCCTCCCCCGGCGTCGTCTCCACCTGGACGCCCAGCATGTACGCCTACACCGCCGCCTTCGACCGGGGCGACTACGGCCTGGCCGCCGCCGCCTCGGTGCTGCTCGCGCTCGCCGCCGCCGCGCTGTCCTTCCTCGTCACCCGGGCCACCCGCCCGCGCCCGGACCGCCGGACGGAGGCCACCGGATGACCACGCTCGCCCCCGGACGCCGCCCCCGGCAGCGCTCCGCCGCCCGCAGCCACCCGCCCCGCCGGCCGTGGAGCCTCTCCAAGGCCGCCGTCAACGGCGCCCTCGTCCTCGCCACCGCCTACACCCTGCTGCCGCTGCTGTGGCTGGTGACCGCCGCCGCCAAGAACACCGGCGACCTGCTCGGCGGGCGCGCCCTGTCCCCCGCCACCTGGCACCTCGGCGACAACCTGCACGCGCTGGCCACCACCGGGGACGGCATCTACTTCCGCTGGTACCTCAACTCCCTGCTGTACGCCGGGCTCGGCGCACTGGCCTGCGCCCTGGTCTGCGTCTGCGCCGGGTACGCGTTCCACGTCCACGCCTTCCCCGGCAAGGAGAAGCTGTTCGGCCTGGTGCTGCTCGGCGTGCTGGTGCCCACCACCACGCTGGCCCTGCCGATGTACCTGCTCGCCTCGGACCTCGGCGTGGTCAACACCTTCTGGGCGGTCTTCGTGCCCTCCCTGGTCAACCCCTTCGGCGTCTACCTCGCCCGGGTGTTCTGCGCGGGCTACGTCCCCGGCGAGGTGCTGGAGGCGGCCCGGATGGACGGCGCGGGCGAACTGCGCACCTTCTGGTCGATCGGCCTGCGGATGATGACGCCCGGCTTCGTCACGGTGTTCCTCTTCCAGTTCACCGCGATCTGGAACAACTTCTTCCTCCCCCTGGTGATGCTCTCGGACAACCGGCTCTTCCCGGTCAGCCTCGGCCTGTTCAGCTGGAACGCCCAGACCCACGCCTTCCCCGAGTACTACCCCCTCGTCGTCAGCGGCTCGCTGCTCGCCGTCCTCCCGCTGGTGGCGGCCTTCGTCGGCCTGCAACGCCACTGGCGGGCCGGCCTGACCGCAGGAAGCGTCAAATGACCACCACCACAGCCGACATCCGCTCCCCCGCCGCCCCGGCCCGCCGGCCCCGCGCCCTGCTCGCGATGGACCGCGCCCTACCCGCCCGGCTGCTCGACCGGCACGCCGTCCAGCGGCTCACCGACCTCGCCGACCTCGACCCCGACCTGGTCGTGGACGACTTCGCCACCCCCGAGGCCGCCGCCGCGCTGGCCCGCACCGAGGTCATCATCAGCGGCTGGGGCTGCCCGCCGCTGGACGAGGCCGTGCTGGCCGCCGCGCCCCGGCTGCGCGCCGTCATCCACGCCGCCGGCTCGGTCAAGCACCACGTCACCGACGCCTGCTGGCGGCGCGGCCTCCAGGTGACCTCGGCGGCCTGGGCCAACGCGCTGCCCGTCGCCGAGTACACCGTCGCCACCGTGCTGCTCGCCAACAAGCGGCTGCTGGCGATCCGCGAGGACTACCGGCACCGGCGCGCCCCGCACGACTGGCAGGGCGCCTACGCCGCCGCCGGGAACTACCGGCGCACGGTCGGCGTCGTCGGCGCCTCCCGGATCGGGCGCCGGGTGCTCGAACTGCTCGGCCCGCACGACCTCGACCTGCTGCTGTACGACCCGTACGTGGAGGCCGCCGAGGCCGCCGCGCTCGGCGCCCGGGCCGTCGGCCTGGACGACCTGTGCGCCTCCTCCGACGTGGTCACCGTGCACGCCCCCGAACTGCCGGAGACCCACCACCTGGTGGACCGCCGCCGGCTCGCCCTGATGCGCGACGGCGCCACCCTGGTCAACACCTCCCGCGGCTCGCTGGTCGACCAGCAGGCGCTCACCGACGAACTCGTCGCCGGCCGCCTGGACGCCGTCCTCGACGTCACCGTCCCCGAGGTCCTGCCCGCCGACTCACCGCTGTACGAACTGCCGAACGTCCTGCTCACCCCGCACGTGGCCGGCTCGCTCGGCGGCGAGCTGCACCGGATGGCCGCCGCCGCGGCCGACGAGCTCGCCCGCTACGCGCGGGGCCTGCCGTTCGCCCACGCCGTCCACCCCGAAGGCATCCACCGCACGGCCTGACCGCGCCCCCTCCCCATCACCAGCTGCACGGCCTGACCGCGCCCCCGCCAGCACCAACACCACCAGCTGCAAGGAGAACACCCGTGGACCGCAAGGTGATCGGCGTCGTCCTGAACGGCGTCACCGGCCGCATGGGCCACCGCCAGCACCTCGTCCGCTCGATCCTCGCCATCCGCGAGCAGGGCGGTCTCGACCTCGACGACGGCCGGGTGCTCTGGCCCGAACCGATCCTGCTCGGCCGCAACGAGGCCAAGCTGCGCGCCCTGGCCGAACGCCACGGCCTGGAGCACTGGACCACCTCGCTCGACGAGGCGCTCGCCCACCCGCTCACCGAGGTGTACTTCGACGCCCAGGTGACCCCCGCCCGGGAGGCCGCCCTGCGCGCCGCGATCGCCGCCGGCAAGCACGTCTACACCGAGAAGCCCACCGCCGAATCCCTCGACGCCGCCCTGGAACTGGCCCGCCTCGCCCGGGCGGCCGGCGTCCGCAACGGCGTCGTCCAGGACAAGCTGTTCCTGCCCGGGCTGCGCAAGCTCAAGCGGCTGATCGACGGCGGGTTCTTCGGCCGGATCCTGTCCGTGCGCGGCGAGTTCGGCTACTGGGTCTTCGAGGGTGACTGGCAGAGCGCCCAGCGCCCGTCCTGGAACTACCGCGCCGAGGACGGCGGCGGCGTGATCCTCGACATGTTCCCGCACTGGCGCTACGTGCTGGACAACCTCTTCGGGCCCGTCCGCACGGTGTACGCGCACGCCTCCACCCACATCCCCCGTCGCGTCGACGAACAGGGCCGGGCCTACCCCGCCACCGCCGACGACGCCGCGTACGGCGTCTTCGAGCTGGCCGACGGCGTCGTCGCGCAGATCAACTCCTCCTGGGCGGTGCGGGTCGACCGGGACGAACTGGTCGAGTTCCAGGTCGACGGCACCGAGGGCAGCGCCGTCGCCGGGCTGCGCGAGTGCCGCATCCAGCACCGCGCCACCACCCCCCGGCCGGTCTGGAACCCGGACCTCCCGGCCACCGACCCCTTCCGCGCCCAGTGGCAGCCGGTGCCCGCCAACGAGGAGTACGACAACGGCTTCAAGGTGCAGTGGGAGCTGTTCCTGCGCCACGTGGCGACCGGCTCCGCCTACCCGTGGGACCTCCTGGAAGGCGCCAAGGGCGTCCAGCTCGCCGAACTCGGCCTGCGCTCGGCGCGCGAGGGCCGCCGGCTCGACGTCCCCGAGCTGGTGCTCTGATGGCCGAACTCGACCTGCCCGGACACGGCCGGCTGCGGCTGCGCGAGCCCGCACCGCTCGACCTGCCCGCACACCCGCCCGCCTCCCGCACGGCCTTCGCGGCCGCCCACGTCGTCGCCGACCCGCTCGGCGCCAACGCCGCCGGCGCCCCGGCCGCCCTGGACTGGGACGCCACCCTCGCCTTCCGCCACCACCTCTGGTCGCTCGGCCTCGGCGTCGCCGACGCCATGGACACCGCCCAGCGCGGCATGGGCTTGGACTGGGCCGCCACCCGCGAACTCATCACCCGCTCCGGCGCGGCGGCCCGCGCCGTCGGCGGCCGGCTCGCCTGCGGCGTCGGCACCGACCAACTCACCGACCCGGCAGGCTCCTTGAGCGACATCACGGCCGCCGCCCTGAGCGAAGTCGCAGACGCCTACGAGGCGCAGCTCGCCGTGGTCGAGGCGGCCGGCGCGCAGCCCGTCCTGATGGCCAGCCGGGCCCTCAACTCCCGCGCCCGCGGCCCGGAGGACTTCCTCCGCGTCTACGACGGGCTGATCCGGCAGTCCGCCCGGCCGGTGATCCTGCACTGGCTCGGCGCCGCCTTCGACCCGGCACTGGCCGGCTACTGGGGCTCCGCCGACCTCGATGCGGCCACCGACACCGTCCTCACCCTCATCCGCGAACACCCCGGTCGGATCGACGGCATCAAGGTGTCGCTGCTGGACGCCGACCGGGAGGTCGCGCTGCGCCGCGCCCTGCCCGCCGGGGTGCGGCTCTACACCGGCGACGACTTCCACTACCCCGAACTGATCAAGGGCGACGAACTCGGCCACAGCGACGCCCTGCTCGGCGTCTTCGACCCGATCGCCGGCCACGCCGCGGCAGCCCTGCACGCCCTGGACGCCGGCGACACCGCCCGCTACGACGCGCTGCTCGGCCCGACGCTGCCGCTGGCCCGGCACCTCTTCGCGGCGCCGACCTTCCAGTACAAGACCGGCGTGGTCTTCCTCGCCTACCTGGCCGGCCACCAGGAGCACTTCACCATGGTGGCCGGCGCCCAGAGCGGCCGGTCCGTACCGCACCTCGTCGAACTGCTCCGGCTCGCCGACGCCGCCGGGGTGCTCCCCGACCCCGAGCTCGCGGCCGACCGGATGCGCCGCTACCTCGCCCTGGCCGGGTGGTCGGCATGACCGCACCCCACCCCGCCGAACGGGGTACCGCCGCCCCCGGTCTGGAACGGCTCTCGCTCAACCAGATCACCACCAAGCACTGGTCCCTGCCCGAGGCCGTCCGGGGCTGCGCGCAGGCGGGCATCCCGGCGATCGGCCTGTGGCGGGACAAGGTCGCCGAGACCGGAACGGCCCGCGCCGCCCGGCTGGTCCGCGACAGCGGCCTGACCGTCAGCAGCCTCTGCCGGGGCGGCTTCCTCACCGCCGCCGGGCCCGAAGGCCGCCGCGCCGCGCTCGACGACAACCGGCGGGCCGTCGAGGAGGCCGCCGAACTCGGCACCGACACCCTGGTGCTGGTCGTCGGAGGCCTGCCCGAGAGCAGCCGCGACCTGCCCGGCGCGCGCGCCCGGGTCGCCGACCTGCTCGCCGAACTCGCCCCGTACGCCGGACAGTTCGGCGTACGACTGGCCATCGAACCGCTGCATCCGATGTTCTGCGCCGACCGCGCCGTGGTCTCCACCCTCGGCCAGGCGCTCGACCTCGCCGCGCCGCACCCCGCCGCCCAGGTCGGCGTGGTCGTCGACAGCTACCACGTCTGGTGGGATCCGGCGCTGCCCGAGCAACTCGCCCGGGCGGGCCGGGACGGCCGCATCGCCGCCTACCAGGTGTGCGACTGGACGCTGCCGCTGCCCGCCGACGTCCTGCTCGGGCGCGGCCACGTCGGCGACGGCCACATCGACTTCCGCTCCCTCACCGACCAGGTCACGGCGGCGGGCTACACCGGCTGGATCGAGGTCGAGATCTTCAACGAGCGGATCTGGGCCACCCCCGGCACGCAGACCCTCGCCACCGTGGCCGACCGCCACCGCACCCACGTGGCCACCGCGCCACACCGGTAGCCGTTGGCCTACCCTGGCAGCCCGTGCCACACCCTCGAAAGCTGGTCACGCGATGATCGAAACGATCGAACTCGACTACGACGACTCCGGATTCCGCCGCAACGGGGCCCCGCACCGGATCGTCGCCGGCGCCCTGCACTACTTCCGCGTCCACCCCGAGCTCTGGGACGACCGACTGCGCCGCCTGCGCGCCCTCGGCGTCAACACCGTGGACACCTACATCCCCTGGAACTTCCACGAACTGCCCACCGGTGAGATCGACTTCACCGGCTGGCGGGACGTGGCCCGGTTCGTCCGGCTGGCCCAGCAGCACGGACTGGACGTCATCCTGCGGCCCGGCCCGTACATCTGCGCCGAATGGGAGTTCGGCGGCCTGCCCGCCCGCCTCCTCGCCGTCGACGGCCTGCGCCTGCGCTGCGCCGACCCCGCCTTCCTCGCCGCCGTGGACGGCTGGTTCGACGCCCTCGTGCCCGAGCTGCTGCCGCTGCTGGCGAGCCGCGGCGGCCCCGTCGTGGCCGTCCAGGTCGAGAACGAGTACGGCAGCTACGGCACCGACGCCGGCTACCTCGCCCACCTGCGCGACGGCCTCCTCGCGCGCGGCGTGGACTGCCTGCTGTTCACCGCCGACGGCGCCGAGGACTTCATGCAGCAGGGCGGCGCGATCCCCGGCCTGCTCGCCACCGCGACCTTCGGCTCCCGCGCCCCCGAGCGCTTCGAGGTGCTGCGCCGCCAGCAGCCCAAGGGGCCGCTGGCCGCCATGGAGTTCTGGATCGGCTGGTTCGACCGCGTCGGCGGGCCCCACCACGTCCGCGACCCGCAGGAGTCCGCCCGCTCCCTGGACGCACTCCTCGCCACCGGCGCCTCCGTCAACCTCTACATGGCCCACGGCGGCACCAACTTCGGTCTCTGGTCCGGTGCCAACCACACCGGCACCAGCCCCGACACCCCGGGCTACGAGCCCACCACCACCAGCTACGACTACGACGCCCCCATCGGCGAGGTCGGCGAACTCACCGCCAAGTTCCACGCCCTGCGCGACGTCATCGGCCGGTACCTCCCCCTGCCCGACGGCGAACTCCCCGCCGAGCCGCCCCGCCTGGCCCCGCGCCGCATCGACCGCAGGACCGGCCGGGCCCGCCTGTTCGACTCCCTGGACGCGCTGGCCACCCCGCACCACCGGCCCGTCCCGGAACCCATGGAGAACCTCGGCCAGTCCCTCGGCCTCATCCACTACCGCACCCGCGTCCCCGGCCCCCGCCCCACCCTGCCGCTGCGCATCGACGGCCTCGGCGACCGCGCCCAGGTCTTCGCCGACGGCCGCCCCCTCGGCACCCTCGACCGCAACGACCCCGGCGCCACCCTCCCGCTGGCCACCGCGCCGGCCGGCACCACCCTGGACATCCTGGTCGAGGCGCTCGGCCGCACCAACTACGGCCCCCAGCTCGACGACCGCAAGGGCATCCGGCGGGGCGTCTCGCACGAACGCCAGCGCCTCCACGACTGGGAGATCCGCCCGCTCCCCCTCACCGACCTGAGCGGCCTGGCCTTCGACCCTGCCACCGCCGCCACCGACGGCGACCCGGCCTTCCACCGCTTCGAGACCGACCTCGACACCCCCGCCGACGCCTTCCTCGCCCTCCCCGGCTGGGGCCGCGGCCTGCTCTGGCTCAACGGCTTCCTCCTCGGCCGCTACACCGACGAGGGCCCGCAGCGCACCCTCTACGCCCCCGCCCCGCTCTGGCACCCGGGCACCAACACCCTCGTCCTCCTCGAACTCACCCGCCACGGCGAAGCCCTCGACCTGCGCGACCGACCCGACCTCGGCCCCGTCACGGACGCCCCCAGCTCCGAGTTCTGAAACTCCGCCTCACCGACATCGTGACCACCCTGCTCACCGGCTACGCCGCCGCCTCGACCCGGCCGGCCGACCGGCCGGGGACGGAGCGTCCTGCGGTGGCCACCTACCGGCGCCGGCCCCAGCAGGTGATCAGCGGGGCGGTGGTCACGTCCAGTTCGGTGTCACGGAGGTTGGCCAGGTGCCGGTCCAGGTCGGCGGCGGGGAGGTCGGGGCCGACCAGCTGGTCGCGGAGCTGACGGACCGTCGCCGCCTCCAGCTCCCGGCAGGCCGGGGAGGTGACGGGGAAGTACGCCTCGGCGGCGACGTCCGTCAGGCCCGCCTCGCGCAGCAGCCGGGGCAGGGTGCGGCCGAAGGCGAGGTCGGCGCCGCGCTCGGCGAGCCGGGCCCGGAACGCCCGGCGCACCCGGTTCGCCAGCTCCTGGTCCGGTCCGTGCTCGTCCGGGCAGGCGAGCGGTTGCAGGGCCGGGTCCGCGTCCTCGACCACCAGCCAGCCTCCGGGCCGTACCGCCGACGCCAGCCGCCGCAGCACCTCGGCCCGGTCGGGCAGGTGCACCAGCACCAGGCGGACGTGCACCAGGTCGAACAGCCCGTCGGGCAGCGGGTCGCGGGTGACGTCGTGCCGGCGGACCTCGACGCGGTCGGCGGGCAGTCCGGTCAGCCAGCTGGTGTCGAGGTCGCTGGCCAGGACCCGGCCCGCCGGCCCGACCCGCTCGGCCAGTGCCAGCGGGATGCCCGGGCCGCCCGCACCCACCTCCCAGCAGTGGTGCCCGTCGGCCGGGCCCAGCCGGTCCAGGTGCTCCAGCGTCCACGGGTCGAACAGCTCGGCGATGCCCTCGAACCGTCGACCCGCCTCCCGCTGCCGGTTGTCCAGCAGGTAGCCGCGCTCGTCGCCCATGCTCCGCGCCTCTCGGATCGCCCTTGCCCGTCGCCCCGCCCGTCGCTCGACGCGGCCGACCGCGATGCTAGGCGATCGGTGCCGGGTGCGCGAAGGCGCCCCGGGACGCGGGCGGTGGCCGAGGGAAGTCGACCGATTAAACTGATCATCCGAAAGTGGATCAGTTTGCATCCTCCGCCGACCCGCCCGAGGTACCCGCGATGAGTCAGTCCTGGAAGCCGCTCCCTGACGATCTTTCGGAACCCGCTCGACGTCTGGCCGAGGAACTGCGCGCGGTCAAGGACGCGCACCGGATCTCCCTGGCCGAACTCGGGAAGAGGACCTACCTCAGCAAGGCCTCCTGGGAACGCTGGTTGAACGGGAAGCGCCTGATCACCCCGCAGGCCCTGGCCGGCCTGATCGCCACGGTCGAGTGCGACGCCGATCTGCTCACCTCCCTGCTGCGGAAGGCCGAGGCCGCGCGCGACGCGCACGAGGCGCCCTCCTCCGAGGCCACGCACGACACGGACGAGGCGCTCTCCCCGGCGCCCGCGCCCGCAGCGCCGGCCGAAGCGCCCGACGCCGCCCCCGCCTCGCCGCGGCCCGCCCCGTGGCGGCGGCCGGCGGCCGGCGTGGGAGCCGCCGTGGCCGCCGTGCTCATCCTGTTCGCGGCCCTGTACCTGCGCGGCCCGCACGGCGGCAACGGCACGGCATCGGCGGCGACGCTCCCGCCGAAGACGGCGGCGGCGACGGCAGCGGCGACCGCCGGGCCGGCGCCGCTCTGCGAGGGCGTCGGCTGTGCGGGCAAGGACCCCCAGGACATGCGGTGCGACGTCGACCAGCGCACCCTGCTGACCGGCAACGTGGGCAAGGTGGTCCTCTACGTCCACTACAGCCCGCGCTGCCGGGCCGCCTGGTCGGGGATCACCGACGGCTCCCCCGGGGACAGCGCCACCATCATCACCAACCACGGCTGGCAGGAGACCGCCCTGATCCACTGGGGCTACGACAACTACTCCGTGATGGTCGACGCGAGCCCCGGCGACACCACCTTGCAGGTGTGCGGCCACCAGAAGGACGGCGACAACTGCACCGGCGTTGTCACCGACCCCGCCGCCCGCGCGAGCGCCCTCCCCAGCCCCCCGCCTCCGGCCGCCGCTCCCACGCCGACGCCCTGAGGCACCGTCGCCCATCGCGGCAAAACCCACTGGCGGCTCGGGCCCGCACGGACGAGCATGGCCCGCATGAGCGACCAACCCGAACGATGGACCCAGGCGACCGTCTACCCCGACATGTGGGCCGACCCGGACGACGACCCCCGCAACAGCGAGGGAGTCTGCCCGGACGGCGAACTCCCCACCCTGAACGACTTCCTGACGAACTACCGCCACACCCTGCTGATGAAGTGCGAAGGCCTGGACCCGGAGCAGCTGGCCCGCCGGTCCGTCCCGCCGTCGACGATGTCGCTGCTCGGCCTCGTCCGGCACCTCGCCGCAGTGGAACGGGACTGGCGCGGCTGGATCAGCGACGGCGATCCGCTGCCGAAGCTCTACGGCAAGCGGGACGCGGACTTCGACGGAGCCGTCGCCGAGCAGGCCGAGGTCGACGCGGCGTTCGCCGACCTGGCCCGCGAACAGGCCGCGACCGACGCCGCCCTGGCCGCGCACCCGGACCTGGGCACGCGGCTGGGGAAGAGCGGCATCGCGGTGCGAGAGCTGCTGGTGCACAGGATCGACGAGTACGCCCGTCACTGCGGGCACGCCGACCTGTTGCGCGAGTGCCTCGACGGGCGGGTCGGCCAGTAAGGCCCGTCCCGGTGCGCTGACCTCGGCGGCCGGCTCCGTCAGGCGGCACCTCGACGGAAGCCGGCGCTCCGCCGGAAGACCGCCGACAGGCTCGCTCCCCCGGTGCCCGCCACCGCGCAGCGCAGCACCAGCGGCCCGGAGTCCGAGAGCACCGTGATGCCGGTGCCGCCGCTCGCGAGCCGGTAGCCGTCCAGCGCCATCGTCAGCTGGACGGTGGCCGCCTTCCGGGTGGGGTCGGCGACGGCGACGGAGAGGTCGCCGCCGTTCTCGCGGAGCAGGACGGAGCAGGGGGCGGAGACGGTCAGCGGGCCGACGGTGCCGGGGGCGAAGAAGTTGGCGAGGGTGAGTCCGAGTCCGGGCGCGCTGATCGCCTGGGCGTCGGCCGTGTTGGCGAGCACGGTGGCCGTCGGGGCCGCCGCGCGGGCCGCCGCCTGGTCCGGGCCGGCCCCGGGCATCAGCACGTAGTGGTACGTCCCGTCGACGGGGTCGGTGCCGTGGTCGAGGCCGATCGACAGGTAGGTCCGGGTGATCGGGTCGGGCGCCCCGCCCCGGTTGATGTCGGCCCACGCCCCGGTCCGCCGTTCGCGGGCGAGGTCGAGGGTGGCGCCGTCGGGGAACACCCAGGCGCCCGACCCAGCCAGCGCCGCCCAGCGGACGCCGTCGGGCCCCCCGCACCCCCCCGGGGGCGCGGGCGGGGGGGACGCCACAACCACGCACACACCCACCGCACCGGGCCCCCGCGCGGGGGGGGGGTACGGCGGGTGGGCGGTGAGGCACCGCGTCTG
>NZ_JBHWIJ010000140.1:15619-20669 GCF_042732255.1 Kitasatospora sp. NPDC059803
GCGCGCGCTCCCCCCCCACGCCCCCCCCCCCCCGCCCCGCCCCCGCGCGCAACCGGTGGTCGCCCACGCGCCCCCCCCCGACCCCGCCCGCGCCGCCCAGGGCACGCCGTCGGCCCCCCGACTCCAGCCGGGGTCGGCGGGCTGGCGGACGCCATCCAGCACGAACTCCCGGTCCTCGCGGGCCCCGAGGTTGCGGTGGTCGACGGTCGTGCGGACGGCGACGCCGTCGGTGCAGCCGATGCCCGCGCCGAGGCAGACGATCGAATCGTCCAGGCAGAACCAGGACTTGCGCCCGACCAGGGTGGATCCGAGGCCCCGGACGTCCTGGCCGACCACCGACCGGTCGCCGTCGCTCGCCCCGCCCGCCCCGGCGGGCGCCGGGCGGGCCTGGCCCCAGTCGCCCCCGGCGCCGTCGGCCAGCGGGCGCGTCGACACGGTGGTGCCGGGCAGCCGGTAGGGGTCGGCGGTGGGCCAGAAGGAGTCGCTGTACTGTTCGTCGCCCTGCTCGCCGCCGTACCAGTAGAGCATTCCGCTGCCGCTGTGCCAGGCCCGCAGGTTCTCGCCGTTCCCGCACTCGTAGAAGGCGGTCCGGGACGAGGACAGGCTGAGCTGCGCGCTCCAGCCGGGCCGGCGGTGGACGGCCCGGTCCATGGTGAACACCCGGCTGCCCGTGCCCTCGTCCGCCGCCCGGGTGCCGGAGTCCGCCAGGAGGGCCTGTGCGCGGGCGAGTTCGGGGATGTCGGCGAGGACGTTGGACAGGTAGGGGAGCACCTGGTCGCGCTGGAGGGAGCCCTTCACGGCGGCGCGCCAGGCCGCCGCCTGGGCGGCTGGCACCGACCCGGAGTCGGCCAGCCGCAGGACGTCCCCGAGCAGGGCGTGGCCGCGCACGTGGTCGTCCAGGCGGGCCCGCCGCGCGTCGCCGGCCTGCACGCCGCGGCTGACGGCGCGGCCCGAAACCCCGTCCATCACCAGGCCGTTGAACAGGAACGGCAGGAACCCCCGGTCCACGGCGGTGAACACGTTCCGCAGCGCGGGGTCGGTGACGGCCCAGGGCGTGCCGGCGAGCAGGCGCAGCAGCCGGCTCAGGCTGCCGAGCAGCACCTCGCCGTAGCTGCCGGTGTACGGCACCCAGGTGTGCTGGACGAAGCTGCCGTCGGCGTAGATCCCGTCGCCGGTGGTCACGTAGCGGAACACCGGTGACAGCCCCCGCTGCGCGGCGGCGACCGGGGCCGCCGAGCGGCCGATGACACCGCGCAGCGCGAGCACCCGGCACAGGTCCACCCGGTTGGCCCCGGTGCTGGTGCCGGTGTACTTGTCGACCACCGAGGACGGGACGAAGTGGTCCACGGCCGCACCGCACGCGGCCGCCCGTTCGGCCGTCAGGAGGTCGCCGAGCAGCACGCACACGTCCAGCAGGGCCTGGGGGGCGCCGATCTGCCAGTCCCACCAGTTCCCGTACGACGTGGTGGTGGCGGTGTAGGCGCGCTGGAGCACCCAGTCCAGGCCGGTCGCGACGGCGGCGCCGAGGCCTGGGTCGCCCGTCGAGCCGGTGGCCGGCCGGGTGAGGGCCAGGGCCATGAGCCGCAGCCGCCCGACCGTCGACGTGACGGCGGCGGAGGCCGAGCCGACCGGCAGATCGGGCCAGAGCGACCCGGCCTGCGGGCTCAACGCGGCCTGGTGGCGCCGTGCCTGGTCGCCCAGCGCGGTGAGCGCGCGGGCGAACGGCGGCGCGGCCGGGTCGTACCCGGTGCCGGTCAGCTGCTCGGACCAGGCCGCGCGCATCGCGTCGTAGTTGTCGGCGGCCCGGGCCTCGGTGGGCCCTCCGAGCCACCACGCGGCCGCCGCGGCGGTGGCGGCGGCGCTGGTCCTGAGCAGTCCGCGCCTGCTCAGGAGCGGTATCGACGCCGGGTCACCGGTCTTCGTCCACGAGCTGTCCATCGGGCCGTCCTTCCTCGCGAACTCCCTTGTCTGACGGGAGAGTAAGCGCTTTCTATCGCGAGGACAACGCTTCCGGCACGGGCTCGTGGCCGGAGGGCCCGCGACCGGAGAGCCTGCTACCGGAGGGCCGGCTACCCGACCGGCCCCGTCGACCCGCGGGGCACCAGCTCGGTGGCGAGGACGGCCCGCTGCGGCTCGGGGCCGGGGCGGTGCAGCGCGAGGCGCAGCGCCGTGCGGCCGAGGTCGAGGTGCGGGATGCGCACGGTGGTCAGGCCGGGCCTGAGGTCCTCGGCCCCGGGCAGGTCGTTGAAGCCGATCACCGAGACCTGTTCGGGCACGGAGATCCCGTGCTCCCGCAGGACCGTCAGCACGACGGCCGCCACGTCGTCGTCGTGCGCGAAGACCGCCGAGAAGTCCGGCGGGCCCTGGGCCAGGCGGCGGCGCAGCCAGGCCCGCGCGCCGTCCCGGGTGTGGCACCCCTCCACCGTCAATTCGGCCGGGTGGCGTAGGCCTTGGGCCGCCAGCGCGGCCTGGTACCCGGCGAGGCGCTCCCGGGTGGTGGTGGTCGCGGCCGGTCCGCCGAGGAAGAGGATCCGCCGGTGGCCCAGCGCCAGCAGGTGGTCGACGGCCGCCCGCGCGCCGCCCGCGTTGTCGTAGTGCACGGCCGTCAGCGGCAGTTCCTCCCCCGGGGCGGGCCGGCCGCAGAGCACCAGCCGGGAGCCGGCCGCGTCCAGGATGCCCGCCAGCCGGGCGATCCGGGAGCGGTACCCCGGGCTGTCCTCCACCCCGCCCACCAGCACGACGGCCTCCACGTCGCGCGCCCGCATCTCCTCGACCAGCGTCAGTTCGCGGTCGGGGTCGTCGTCGGTCGCCGCCACCAGGCAGAGGCAGCCCTCGTCCACCGCCTGCCGCTCCACGCCGTGCGCGACCCGGTTGTGGAAGGGCGCCGCGAGGTTGCCCAGCAGGATCGCCACCGTCCGGGACCGCCGGCCGGCCAGCGCCCGCGCCTGCGCGTTCACGACGTAGTCGAGGTCGCGCACCGCGCGCAGCACCCGCTCCCGGGTGGCCCCGGCCACCGGGTAGTCACCCGCCAGCACGCGCGACACCGTCGCCATCGAAACGCCCGCCAGCGCCGCCACGTCGTTCACCGTGGGCCTGCCCCGCCGGGCTCTCCCCCCGTCGCTCACCGCTGTCCCCCCGGTCCCGACCGACTCCGCGCCCGGCCTTCGACGGCGGGCCGTGCCCCGAGGATACGGGCGGCTGCCGCCTCGCGTCCGCCGGGCTCAGGAACCGTCGTCAGGCGTCGGACGTCACTCCCCCTGCAGAACCGTTCGCGCAGGTCGCGGGCGGGTGGGAGCCGGAAGGGACGGGTGGGGAACGGTGACGCAGGTGACCGAGGTGACCGAGGTGACCGAGGTGGCAGACGGGGCCGCGGCCGACGTGGACGGAGCTGCGCCGCAGGGGCGGCGGGCGTTCGCGGTGGCCGGGTTCGCGTCGGGGCAGGGCGGGCGTTCGCGGGAGCGGGGGAAGGCGCTGCGCGGGCGCATCCCCCGGGAGCGGCACGCGGAGTTCTCGCCGGTGCCCGGGCGGCCGACGGCCGTCGAGGCGATCGAGGCGTCCAACGCGGGCCGGATCGCCGCGTTGGTGCCGATCCGGGTGGGGCGGATGGCCGCCACGCCGTTCGCGTTCCTGCGCGGTTCGGCCGGACTGATGGCCGCCGACCTGGCGGGCACCCCGGCCACCGGGGTCGGCGCCCAGCTGTGCGGGGACGCGCACGCCGCCAACTTCGGGCTGTACGGGGACGCCCGCGGGCAACTGGTGATGGACATCAACGACTTCGACGAGACCGTGCCCGGCCCGTGGGAGTGGGACCTCAAGCGGCTGGCCGCGAGCCTGGTGCTGGCCGGCCGCGAGACCGGGGCCGACGAGACCACCGCCCGGGAGGCCGCCCGGCACGCGGCCGGCTCCTACCGCCGCACGATGCGCACGCTCGCCAAGCTGCCCGCGCTGGACGCCTGGAACGCCGTCGCGGACGAGCAGTTGGTCTCCTTCACCGAGGCGCACGACCTGGCCGAGGTGCTGCGCAAGGTCGGCGCGAAGGCGCTGGGCAACACCAGCGCCAGATTCGCCGCCCGCAGCACCACCCGTACGGCGGACGGCGGTCGGCGGTTCACGGCCGCTCCGCCGGTGCTCACCGAGGTGACCGACGCGACCGCGCGGGCCGTCGCGCAGTCGCTCGGCCCGTACGTGGCGACGGTGCCCGCCGAGGTGCGCACCCTGCTGTCCCGCTACCGGGTGCAGGACGTGGCGTTCCGGGTGGTGGGCACCGGCAGCGTCGGCACCCGCTCGTACGTGGTGCTGCTCACCGACCACCGGGACCAGCCGCTGGTGCTCCAGGTGAAGGAGGCCCGCCCGTCCGTGCTGCTGCCGTACCTGGAGCGCGCGGGCCACCCGGTGGCCGGTCAGGACGGCCACGAGGGCCGCCGGGTGGTGCTCGGGCAGAAGCACATGCAGGTGGTCAGCGACACCCTGCTGGGCTGGACGACGGTGGACGGACTCCCCTACCAGGTCCGGCAGTTCCGCAACCGCAAGGGCAGCGTCGACCCGGCCGCGCTGCTGCCGGGCCAACTGGACGACTACGCCCGGATCACCGGCGCCCTGCTGGCCCGGGCGCACGCGCACACCGCCGACCCCGGCCTGCTGGCCGGCTACTGCGGCAGGAGCGAGGCGCTGGACGAGGCGGTCGCGGCCTTCGCCGTCGCGTACGCGGACCGGACCGAGGCCGACCACGCCGACCTGGTCGCGGCGGTGCGCGCCGGCCGCCTGCCGGCCGAGTTCGGCGTCTGACCGGCGCGTTCCGCCCCGAGGCGTCCGCGTCAGGACGTCCGCGCCAGAACGTCCGCGTCAGGACGTCCGCGTCAGGCGGACAGGAACGGCGCCACCGCGGCGACGAACTCGGCGGGCCGGGCACTGTGCACGAGGTGCCCGGCCTCGATGGTGACCATCCGGCAGTCCGGGATCAGCCGGGCGAGCTCGGCGAGCCGCTCCTGCGGGACGAGGCTCGCCGAGCCGCCCGCGACCCCCAGGGTGCGGGCGGTGTTCCCGGCCCTCC
>NZ_JBHWIJ010000141.1:0-4401 GCF_042732255.1 Kitasatospora sp. NPDC059803
CCTAATATGGTCGGACGCTTGAGATGTGTTAAAGCGACTGCCAGCGGCCAGTGGAACGCACAGACGGGCAGGCCAAGTTGCAGCACCCGGTCGCCCGGGCCGAGCGGGTGGGCCGCCTGGAGCTCGCGCACCCGGCGGTCGGCCTCGGCGTGGGTGAGCCGGACGGCGTCCGGGCGCCCGCCCGGACCGTACCCGACGCACAGCAGGTGCTGCGGCGTGAGCGCCCGGGGCGGGTCGGTGGCCAGCTCGCCGTCCACGTCCAGCCCGGCCAGCGCCTCCGGCACCCCCTCCCCCAGCACGCAGACCGGCGCGGTCTCCGCGAGCAGCCGCTCCCGGCGTCCGGGCGCGTCCGCCGGGTCCAGCGGCAGGTACGCCGCGCCGGACTTGGCCACCGCGAGCAGCGCGGTCAGCAGCTGCGCCGGGTGGCGGGCCGGCGCCAGGCCGACCACCGCCCCCGGCCGGGCGCCGCGCGCGGCCAGGGCGCGCGCCAGCCGGTTGGCCGCGGCGTTCAGGTCCCGGTACGTGACGACCGCGCCGCCCGCGAGCAGCACGGCGGGGGCGTCCGGGGTCCGGGCCGCCTGCGCCTCGACCGGCCCCACGACGGTGGTCGGCGGGTACTTCGCCGCCCGGTCCGTGCGCGGGGGCGCCTGCGGCCCGGCGGCCTCCAGCAGCACGGCCTCCATCAGGCCGCGCCGAGCAGTGCGGCCCAGGCCTCGACGGCCGGGCGCTCGGCCAGTTGCACGAACGCCACCTCGGCGCCCTCGGCCCGCCAGCGCTCGGCGAGCGCCATCAGCCGGACCGAGTCCAGGCCCCAGTCGGCCAGGTTCTCGTCCAGCGGGACGTCCGCCGGGTCCTCGCCGAGCAGGTCGGCGACCTCGGCCCGGATCCGCTCCACGGTGAAGGCCATGCCCGTCACTTCCCTTCCAGCATCGCGAGGACGGCGTCGGTGGTGGTGACCTGCCCGCAGCGGCCGGCCACCCAGGACAGCGCCGCGCGGTGCTCGTCCGGGCCGAAGTCGGCGACCGCGTCGGCCACCACGAAGGCCGGCAGGTCGCGCATCCAGGCGTCGCAGGCGGTGGCCTGCACCCCGATGTGCGCGTACACGCCGGTGATCACCAGCTGGTCCCGGCCCTGTTCGCGCAGCAGCCGGTCCAGGTCGGTGCGCACGAAGGCGCTGTACTTCCACTTGGTGAGCAGCGTGTCGCCCGGTGCGGGGGCGACGGCGTCGGCGATCGCCGTCGCGCGCGGGTCGTCCGGGATGCCCGGGCCCCAGAAGTCCTGCTGGAGGCCGCGTTCGGCCGGGCTCTGCCCGCCGGGCTGGGCCGAGTAGAGCACCGGCATGCCGTGGGCGCGCGCCGCCTCGGCCAACCGGCCGACGTTCCCGAGGAGTTCGGGCACCGGCGCGGCGGCGGCGTCGAAGGCGTCCAGGAAGTGGTTCTGCAGGTCGTGCACCAGCAGCACGGCGCGGTCCGGGTCGACCGTCCACTCGACCCGGTTGGCGGGCAGTTCGGTGGCGGCGGGCAGGGGATAGGAGGGAATGCGGGGCAGGCCCACGGTGGTCTTTCCTTCAGTGAGTAGGGAGTGCGGCCGCGATGGCGGCGCGCAGGTCCTTCTTGCTGACCTTGCCGATCCCGGTGGCGGGGAAGGCGTCGACGAACTCGACCCGGTCCGGCACCTTGTACTCGGCCAGTCCGCGATGGCGTACGAAGCGCTTCAACTCGATGCTCTTCGGCGGCTGTTCGCGGTTCTCGGCGCGCAGGACGACGTAGGCGCAGGTGCGTTCGCCGAGGTAGGGGTCGGGCATCGACACCACCGCCGCGTCGTGCACGGCGGGGTGGGCGAGCAGGTGGTTCTCGATCTCCTCGGCGGCGACCTTCTCGCCACCCCGGTTGATCTGGTCCTTGGCCCGGCCCTCGACCACCAGGTGGCCGGTGGGGGTGCGGCGGACGAGATCGCCGGTGCGGTAGAAGCCGTCGGCCGTGAAGGAGTTGGCGTTGTGCTCGGGCGCGTTCCAGTAGCCGCGGATGGTGTACGGGCCGCGGGTGAGCAGGTGGCCGGTGACGCCGTCGGGCAGGTCCTGGTCCTGGTCGTCGACCACCCGGACCTCGTCGTCCGGGGAGATCGGCCGGCCCTGGGTGGTGGTGATCAGCTCCTCCGGGTCGTCCAGGCGGGTGTAGTTGACCAGCCCCTCGGCCATCCCGAACACCTGCTGGAGCGTGCAGCCGAGCACCGGGCCCACCCTCCGGGCGGCCTCGGCGCTGAACTTGGCGCCGCCGACCAGCAGCACCTCCAGGCTGTCCAGGCCCCCCGCGCCGGGGCCGCCCGCGTCGCGCTCGGCGGCGTCCAGCCAGAGCAGGGCCAGCGGCGGCACCAGCCCGGTGATGGTCACGCCCTCGCGCTCGATCAGCGGGAAGGCCGTCTCCGGGTTGGGCCGCGGGCACAGCACCACCCGGCCGCCCGCGTACAGCGTGCCGAGCGAACCGGGCGAGCTGAGCGGGAAGTTGTGGGCGGCGGGCAGCGCGCACAGGTAGACGCTGTCCTCGTCGACCGCGCACAGCTCGACCGAGCCGCGCAGCGAGTAGATGTAGTCGTCGTGGGTGCGCGGGATCAGCTTGGGCACACCGGTGCTGCCGCCGGAGAGCTGGAGGAAGGCGACGCTCCCGGGCTCCGGCTCCTCGGCCGGACCGGGCCCGTCGCAGGGCACGTCCGCCAGCCGGAGGTGCTCGCCCGGGTCGTCCCCGGCCACCAGGACCAGCCGCAGCGCCGGGCTCTCCGCCTTGACCCGGGAGGCCAGTTCGCGGTAGTCGAAGCCGTTGTCGACGGCCGCGACGACGTAGCCGGCCGCCCCGGTGAAGGAGCAGAAGTAGCCGATCTCGGTGGCACGGTGGGCGGGCAGCGCGAAGACCGGCAGCGCGCCGATCCGGAACAGCGCGAAGACCACCTCGAAGAACTCGGCCACGTTGGGCAGTTGGACCACCACGCGGTCACCGCGCCCGATCCCCCGGGCGAGCAGCCCGGCGGCCATCCGGTCGGCGCGGCGGTCGAGTTCGGCGTACGTCCAGCGCCGCCCCTCCCCCGCCGGGTCGACGATCGCGATCCGCTCGCCGTGCGCGGCGGCGCGCTCGCGAAGCATCCGCCCGAAGGTCTCGCCGCGCCAGTACCCGGCGGCCCGGTAGCGCTCGGCGAACTCGGCGGGGTACGGGGTGAAGGCGGACTCCTGAAGGGAGACCTGGTCCACAACGGAGAACTGATCCTGCATCAGAAAACTCTCCGGCGCCGTCACTGCGACACCCCCGCGGCGTCCAGGAAGGTACGGAACTTGGCGCTGGTCTCGGCGAGTTCGTCCTCGGGCCGGGACCGGTCGACGACGCCCGCGCCCGCGTACACCCGCAGGGTCCGCTCGTCCGCCTCCGCGCAGCGGATGGTGACGACCCACTCGCCGTCGCCGTCCGCGTCACCCCAGCCGACCATGCCGGTGTACAGGCCTCGGTCGAAGGGCTCGACCTCGCCGATCACCCGCCGGGCGACGGCCGTCGGCGTGCCGCAGACCGCCGGGGTCGGGTGCATGGCGGTGGCCAACTCCAGGGCGGAGACCGCCGGATCGGCCAGTTCGCCGGTGATGGTGGTGGCCAGGTGCCACATCGCGGCGGTGCGCACCAGGGTCGGCCGCGCCGGCACGTCCAGGGTGCGGCAGTACGGCGCCAGCGCGGCGCGGATCGCGTCCACCACGACGGCGTGCTCGTGCAGGTCCTTGGGCGATTCCAGCAGCGCGGCGGCGCGCCGGACGTCCTCGCCGAGGTCGGCGCTGCGCGGCACCGAGCCGGCCAGCGGGTTGGCCAGGACGGCCGTTCCGCGCCGGGAGACCAGGAGTTCGGGGCTGGCGCCGATCAGCGTCCGCCCGCCGCCGGCGGGGACGGCGAAGGTGTAGCCGCCCGGGTCGCGGCGGCCCAGCCGCTGGAGGATCGCGGGCAGGTCCAGCGGGCGGTCGGCGCTCAGCTCCAGCGTGCGGGCCAGCACGACCTTGCTCAACTCGCCGCCGCGCAGCCGCTCGACGGCCGCCGCGACGCCCGCGCCGTACGCGGCCGGCTCGGGGATCGGGCGCACCTGCCAGTCGACCGGCTCGGCCGGCGGCGCGGGCAGCGCGATCAGCGGGTCGTCGCGCAGCGCCCCGGCTCTGCGGACTCTCTCGGGGACGGCGAGTTCGACCCGGCTGTCGTGGTCGAACGCCACCGCGCCGACCACCAGCGGCCGTTCGACCCCGGCGCGACGGGCCTCGGCCAACGGCGCGGGGGCCCGGGCCGGGGGGGGGGGCGGGGGCGGCGGGGGGGGGGGGGGGCCCCCCGGGGGGGGGCCGGGGGGGGGCGGGGGGGGGCAGTAAACCCACGAGGCGCCCGGCCCCGA
>NZ_JBHWIJ010000141.1:4411-20632 GCF_042732255.1 Kitasatospora sp. NPDC059803
AGTGGGCCTCCCCCCCCCGCGCCCCCCCCCCGCGCCCGCCCGACCCGGGCGCGAGGGGCCTCGGCCAACGTCGCGGCGACCCGGACGGGCAGCGGGCGCTCGTCCTGCGGGACGCGGGCGTGCACCCCGGCGGTGAGCAGGGTGCGGGTCGGCGAGGCGAAGAACGCCTCGTCGGCCGCGGCCCGGTACTGGCCGAGCAGGCCGCTGGCCGCGCCGATGACGGCGTGGTCGGGGCCCGGGGCGGAAGCGTCGGCGGGCCCGGCGGGGGCCGGGGCGGCGGAGGGGGCGGGAGCGGCGTGCTCGGCGACACCCCCGGCGGGGGCGTGGTGCACCGTGGTCACCGTAAAGTCTCCAGTCTGGGACGGTCTGGACGGTCTGCGCGTCAGGGAGGAAGGTCGGGGAGGGAGGTCAGGGCATGGCCGGCGCCCGGGGGTTGCCCGGGGCGCGGAGGGGAGCGGCGAGGAAGGCGGGGGACGGCGAGGGCGGTCAGGGCGGTCAGGCGCGCAGGGTCGCGCCGCCGTCGACGTAGAGGTCGTGCATGGTGATGTGCCGGGCCCGGTCGGAGGCCAGGAAGACCACCGCCTCGGCGATGTCGGCGGGTGCGGCGATCCGCCCGAGCGGGATGCCGACCCGCCAGGCGCCCAAGTCGCCGTCGATGACCCGCTGTTCGGCGGCCTCGGCGTCCTCGCCCCAGAGCGCGCGCTGCATCCCGGTGTCGGTCGAGCCGGGCGAGACGATGTTGCACCGCACGCCGGAGCGGGCGAGTTCCAGCCCGAGGCAGCGGGTGAACATGGTGGCCGCCGCCTTGGACGCCGCGTACGCGGCCATGCCGGCGCGGGGCACCCCGGCGGCGTTGGAGCCGACGGTGACCACGGCGCCGCGGCCGCGGCCGGCCATCCGGCGGCCGACCGCGCGGCCGGTGTGGAAGACGCCGGTGGTGTTGACCGCGAAGGTCTCCGCCCAGTCCTGGTCGGTGAGTTCGACGACGGGTGCGGTGCGCAGGATCCCGGCGACGTTCACCAGTGCGGCGATCGGCCCGAGTTGGCGCTCGATCAGGTCGACCGTGTCGTCCACCGCCCGGCCGTCGGCGACGTCCAGGACGTACGGGTGCACGGCGGGCGACTCCGCCGCGAGGGCGGCGAGCGGGCCGGGGTTGCGGTCCACCGCGGCGACGACGGCCCCCTCGGCGACGAGCGCCCGGGCCACGGCCGCACCGATGCCCTGCCCGGCCCCGGTGACCATCGCGACGGCACCGGCGAATTCGGACTTTTGCACGGACATCCCCTCCGACCAGCAATATTAGGTAAGCCTAACCTAACACATATGTTCGGCTGCGCCGATGCCCTGTGCAGTCGTCAACTCGCCCCAAACGTCCAAGGCCGCCTACCCCCGGACAGGGGGTGGGCGGCCTTGGGCTCTTCCAAATTTCGTACGGGCGGGTGTCTCAGTTGTGCGGAGAAGCGACGTCGGCCAACGTCGCCGAGGCAACGAGCACCTGCCCGAAGGCGTTGACCGACACCGAGTCGACACGTGAGAGCGCAGCAGTGAGCATGTGGTCCCAGTCGGGACGGAGCTCGTACTCAAGCCTGTGCCCGTTCCGATGGGTACCCATCCTGATACCCAACAGATCATCAAGGGCCGTCGCAGGAAAAACTACAGGTCTCCGGAAAACCTCGCGCTCCATGGCATCAGGCGCAAACCAACCCTGGCCAAGCTGCAGAGCCGGATCCACCAGTCGCCCGGAGTCTTCGCACCAGACGACCACGTGCCCCAGGACCTCCCAGCCGCCGATGGCCGTGGGCGGGATCCCCCATGCAGGCAGGCCGAGCGGTTCACCGCCGTCTCGGACCACCCGGACTGTCGCGGGGACCAGCCGACTCCTCTGCCCGAGAGACCGCAGCGCCTCGGCGAACGCCACGGCGACGAAGGCGGACGAGGGCGCGGGCTGCCCACTCAGGTGATAGCCGACAGCTCCGATCAGTCGGTACAGCGGACGGGCATCCGGTGGAGCGGACAGGTGAAGCGCGGCCGCCTCCAGCCAGGGGAATTCGGACATTCGATAGCGGCCGCCCGCACTCGACGACGGCAGCGGTACCAGGGCGGGCCGTTCCCCACCGTCCTCCCCACCGTCCTCCTCACCGAGATCGCTCTCGAGGTCTCGCTCGTCAAACTCCATGAAACAGCGCGCGTTGATCGCCAACGGAGCGTCTGTCTGCCCTGCCGCCTCGAACAGGTCCAGGCTCTCTCTCATGAGGGTGCGGCACTCCGCGAGCCCGTCCATATGCCCCACCCTGTGCCGGGTCAGGGCCAGAATCGCGCGCCGGTGCACGACCGTCGCCATGACGTCCGGTCCGGCATCGGTGTGAGCTCTCAGCAGAGCCTCGGCCCTGTCGATCATTGACTCCGCGGCCTGAAGAATCCAGGCCTCAGCCGCCAGCCCCTTGTCGTGCCGGGCCTGAATGCCGGTCATCAGGGCATGCGCCACGTCCACCATCTCGTCCGCATGGTGACGCATGACGTTCACAGCCGTTCGTTCGGCAGGCTCAGGGATCTTCGCAGTGAGGACAAGCGCCTCTTCCAGCCGCCCCATGGAGGCCTTGACAATGGCATCCAGAAAGTGCAGTTTCGCGCTCTCCGTCACCACCGACGGGGCATCCGCCCTGGCCTGTTCGATCACCAGGGCCGCGTCGCCCCAATGCTTGATCCACACGAGCATCTGCGCCTGTTCCAACCGGGTCTGGAAGGCGACCGCCGGTTCCACGTCCAGACTCCGCAGAACCCTTTCGATCCTGGCGTTGGCGCGGGCGCCCTCGGCGAACCGGTCCAATGCGACAGCTGAGCGCATCTCGGTGGTGTGAGCCATGAGCAGGTTCTCGGTCAGTTCCGCGTCAAACGCGTCCGCACGCTCCAATAGCTTCCAGCTGGTTCGGGCCGCCTCAGCGGCTTCCTCGAACCGAAGCTGGTTCAACAAACACTGGCCCAGCGCGGTCGTTGTAGCGGCCCGCCGGTAGACAGGATCGCGCAGTCTCCCCTCGGCATCATGTTCGATGATCTCCAGCGCTTGACGCAACAGCACTTCACTGCGTACCAGATCCCCGTGAACAGTCATGATCGCACCCGCTGCGTTACTCAGCAGCGCGACAGTACCGTCGTCTCCCCGACCTCCACTCCGCACGTGGTAGGCCACATGAACGGCATGTTCGATCAGTGTGGCGGCATCAGACCACGCCTGCTGTTTCATGCTGTCCCGCAGCCGCATCACCAGCTTCTCCTGGAACCGTTCCTGCATCCTGTCCACGGCCTCGCCGTCAAGCATCGAGCGGACGACCTCCTGGACGATACGGTGAATCACCAGCATGCCGTCCCGGGGGTCGACCAACGAGAACCTGCGCAGCTCCGCCACCGCGCCATAGACGGCCACCCCAGGTGACAGGTCCGGCACCACAAGGTGGAGCGGAATGAAGTCCGGGGCCAGCAGAGCGCAACGCGCCAGGACTTCGGAGGCCAGGTAACGCCCCGATGCCTTAGTCGAGTTCAGCGCCTGGGCGACCACCTTCCGCACGCTGAGGGTCACGGCAGCCGTCAGCGTCGCACCGTGCCGGTAGTCCAGCGGCACGAAGCCCGGATCGTCGAGTAACTGGGCGCGACATTCAGCCAATTCGGCCAAGTAGGTGTCCATCGGGCACTGGGTCGCCGCAATGTAGCCGGTGGCCTGGGCGATCGCGAGCGGGATGCCCTCCACCGCATCGACTAGCTGCGATACCTCGACCGTTGTGCCGCCCGGCAACCGCTCACCGACCCAAGCCGTCGCTTCCTCCGCAACCATCCGTTCCACCACCAACCCGCCGGCGGCCACTGCCCAGGCCGAGTCGCGGGTAGTGACCAGGATGTCGGCGCCGTCGCATACGGGCAGCAACCCGTTCAGCTGCTCCTGGCCGGCGACGTTGTCGTAGATGAGCAGCAGTCGCGGGCCGAGGTGTGTCAGCCGGAAGCTGACCTGAGCAAGGATCTCCGACTCGTCGGCCGCCCCGGTCTCCTGTTGCTCCTCGGCGAGCATCCGGCGGTACGAGGCCAGGACGTCCTCGCGGGTGTCGGAGGGGATCCACCAGACGAACTCGTATGTGTCCCTGCGCCGGTGGGCATACAGGCGAGCGATGCTCGACTTGCCGATGCCGCCAAGCCCGGACAGCACCACAGGAACCCCACCGATATCGGGCTTCCACCCGAAGCACTCTTGCAGCGCTGCCAGTTCCCGGCGTCGGCCGCGCACGCCCGCAGCCGAGGGAACGTCGCGGAACAAGGCGCGGCCCCGCCCATCCTGTCTGCCAGACGCCGCCCCGGGCGCGGCGCAGCGTCCGCGTAGGAGCCCGGGAAGTTCGTCCAACCGGATCGTACGGCGAGTGAGGTGTCGATCTGACGACCACTCAAACATTTTCACGAACAGTGCGTCAACAGTACTATCCACCTCGGCCGCCGCCATGGCTGTCGGGGACAACCGCAGGAGCTCCAGCCGCGCCTGGTCAAGGATCCGTTCCCATGGGCCGATCCGGCTCTCGATCTCCAACCGCCGGAGCAGAGCGTGGTCGTCGGCGGCCAGGGCAATCGACGCAGGCAGCAACCCGTCGCACTCCGCTAGCCACCGCTCCGGGTCCGACACTGCGCGGGCCCGCGCCGCCACATCTCTCAAGGCCTGACCCGACGAGTGCACTGGCGCATCCGAGAAGAACTTCAGGACCGCCGAACCCAGCGGATCCGCAACTCCCCAACGTCGGACGAGCCTCAGCAGCTCCGCCCCAGACCAAGTACGCGGCTCAACACGAGTTTTCGCCTGGGCGAGCATCAGCGGCCGCCCATCGGCATCGCGTACCTCGAAGTCGATCGCCTCGTCTGCCCCTTCCACCCGGAAGGTGTCCGCTTCCGGGTACTGCTCCGGCGTACGGATCAGCTGCAACAGGGCGCACGCCGCCTGAAATCCCATGCCCCGCGCGGTGTCGGTCCCGCTCACGCATCGCCCCCTCAGGTCACGTCCAGTATGCCAAACATCACCGACAGTCGCGTCCGGAGCGGGTTAGAGGACCCGGGGTCCCTCCCAATCCGCATGGAGGCCACGGGTGGCACCTACCAGCCACAGGCCAACTAAAGGGCTGCCGGTCGAACACTGCCCGAACTCCTTGGCCAGTTTTGGCCATTGGCCGGTCTCGCCATGTGGATGCTGAGCGGATGCGGCAGTATCGACGTTTCGCGGATGCACCGGCATTCGTGTACGCAAGGCCGACCGGGGGAGCAGCTGCACATGCTTGACGAAGCAACGATGGCCGTCACTACTGGAGCTGCCGGCAACATCGTTGCCTACATGCTCAACGGGCGCATGGATGCCCTACGCACACGGGTCGCAAGGGTCTTTCGGCACGGGACGGATGAGCAGCACACCCGGCCGCTGCACGCGCTGGAGGCCGACGCTGCGTCCCTGGCGGGGAGGCAGGCATCAGAAGCCGAGATTGCCGCCAGGTGGACCGCGCTCCTCATCTCATATCTGGCCTCTCACCCCGAAGCCCGAGAAGATGTCGTCGCACTCGCTTCTCTCTCAGGTACCGGGAAGACGACCACGATCGGCTCACAGAAGAATCTCGGCTCGGGGACATTCATCGGCGGAGACAACTACGGCGATATCAACGTCACCTCACGCCCGGAGGCCTGACAGTGCTGGCCCTGCCGGGCGAGACGCCCAGTGAGCAGAACAACTTCGGTTCAGGCACCTTTATTGCTGGCGACAACTACGGTCGCATCGAGACGCTCGATGCCAAGACCAAGGCCGCATTGGCCAAGATCTCGCAACAAGCTCCGGCACTGGGCAGGCTTCTCATCAAGGCCCTCCGAGACGGTGTGATCTCACCGGACACCGCGCTCCTGCTCCACAATGCGGCCAGAAGCATCAACGAGGATGTGGCCAGCTCTCTTCAAATGGCAGCCGCAAACATCAACGAGGACGTCGCCAACTCGCTCAGAACCGCGAGTGAGAACATCAACCCACAGGTAGCGCATCAGATATCCGCCGCTGTAGGCGAGCTGAACGAGATCGCAAGAAGATTCGAGGAGTCTTCGACAGCCCTCGAAGCAACGGTGAGCACAGTGGAGCAACCGCACTACGGGCAACACCTGATCACTCAGCTGGCCAAGGTCCTGAACACCCTGGTGAGCCAAGCGAACCGGATCGAGCGCATGGTGACCCCGCCTCCACCGAAAATCGTCACGGATTGGAAGGTCACGCGATGGGCCTTTCTCTGGGGAGCCGCAACCGGGGCCATTGCTGCCACCTACCTAGCTGCCCGCTGAGGAGCAGCGTGTAGGTGCTTCACAACGTCGATACCAGGTTCGGCCGTCAACGCCGTCGGCGGTGAGACTACCGCTCCTCGGCAGTTTGCTCGTCTAGATCAGATCGAGGCCTTCGTACTGTGGCCCGTCCAAATACTTCGTCTGCTGCGGGCCTGCCCTCCGGGCGGCGTGCCGGCAGGGCATGTTCTCCCGGCGAGTTCGGGCGATCAGCAGCAGGTCCCGCGCTGCGCACGCGCTCAGGAGATGACGACGGCGGCTGGGCTCACCACGCTCCTTGAAGCATCAGCCGGTCGACGGAGCCGCCGGGGCCGGGGCGAGGCCGGTGCAGCCCCGGAGGGCGTCGCGGCGCTTGCGGGCCGCCTCGGCGGTGGCGCCGGCGACCGGGACGGGGACGCCCTTGTCGTCGATGGTCGCCGGGGCGAAGGCCTCGCCGGTGACCTTGCCGTCGCGGGTGAGGGTGAGGGTGGTGACGCCGGTCTCGTTGGAGAAGGCGTAGTTGGAGGTGCCGTACCAGAGGAAGTTGCCGAAGCCGTAGCCGATGTACGTGTTGCCGAGCATGCCCGAGCCGACCATGGTGTGGGCGTGGGTGCCGACCACGGCGGTGGCGCCGGCGGTGGCGAGCTTCTTGGCGATGGCGGTCTGCGGGCCGGTGGGGCAGGCCTTGCCCTCGTCGCCCCAGTGCAGGTAGACGAGGACGACGGGCGCCTGCTGCTTGGCCGCCTCGACCGCCTTGACCAGCGCGGGGACGTCCAGCGCGGAGGCGATGCCCGGCTTGTTGGCGCCGGCCCGCCACTTCTGGTTGGTGAGGTCCTCGACCTGGCTGGCGGCGACGACGGCGACCTTCACGCCGCGCACGGTGGTGACGTACGGGGCGTACGCCTCCTTGGCGTTGCGGCCGACGCCGACGACCGGGATCGGCGAGGAGTCCTTGGCGGCGAGGGTGTCGGTGAGGCCGTCGGCGCCGAAGTCGACGGCGTGGTTGTTGGCCATGGAGACGACGTCGACGCCGGAGTCCTTGAGCGCCGAGAGCGCCTTGGGCGAGGTGCGGAAGGTGTAGGTCTTCGGCTCGGGGGCACCGCGCCCGGTGATCGCCGTCTCCAGGTTGAGGACGGACAGGTCGGCGTCGGCGAGCGTCCGGGAGAGCGGGCCGAGGGCCTGCTCGGGCGGCTGGACGGCGAGCCGGGCCTCGGTGCGGCCCTCGAAGTGGACGTCTCCGGCGAACGCGACGGTGATGCTGCCGTCGGGCCGGGGCGCGGCGTTCTTCCCGGCGGCGGTTCCGGAGGGCGTCGCGCCCGGGCTGGTGGGCGTGCCCGCCGCCCCGCCCGAGGCGGCCGCGGTCGAGCCGGGCGCGGCGGCCGGCGCCGGGGCGGGGTCGTCGGGCCCGCAGGCGGCTATGGCGGTCAGGCCGACGAACAGCGCGACGGCGGCCGCGGCACGGCGCATGAGTGGTTCCCCCCGGGTCGATCCAGAAGCGGTCAGCCTACGGCACGGCTTCCGCACCCATCCGCCTCGGTTCCGCAACATTCCGAGCACAACACCGGCTTCATTCCGAGCACGACACCGGATTCCGAGCGCAGCGCCGGCGGGCCGAACACCAACGGCTGGAGCACCGGGCGCCGAGGACTGAGCGCCGCCCCGGCGCGGTAGGAGATGCTGAACCGCCCCACCCGCCCCCGTCCGCCAGAGCCCGGAGCCGCACCCACCCCATGGACGACACCGAGACCACCGCCTCCGCCGGCCCCGCCCCCGCCGGCCGCCCACCAGTCGACTTCACCCCCGCCGAGCGCGCCCGTGGCCGCGCGCTGCGCCGCGCCCAGCTGCCCTGGGCGCTGGGCGGGCGGCTGGCGGGCCTGGCGCTCACCCTGTTGCTCGGCCTGACCCCGGCCGGCGCCGGCCTGGTCTCGGCCGTCGGCGGCTGGTTCGGCGGCTCCCGGACGGCCGGGGTGCTGGCGGGCGCGGCGGCCCTGGTGGTGCTCGGCCAGGCGTTGCAGCTGCCGTTCGGCGCCCGGCTGCGGGCGGTCCGGGCCCGGTACGGGCTGGTGACGCAGGGCTGGGCCGGCTGGGCGGTGGACGCGCTGCGCGGCCTGGGGCTGGCCCTCGTGCTGGTCCTTCCGCTCGCGCTCGGGCTGTTCGCGCTGACCGCCTGGTCGCCGCGGCACTGGTGGCTGCCGGCGGCGGGCGCGGCGGCGGTGCTGACGGCGGCGCTGTCCTTCCTGCACCCGCTGCTGATCGAGCCGGTGTTCAACCGTTTCACTCCGATGCCGCCGGGCCCGCTGCGCAGCGCCCTGCTGGCGCTGGCCGAGCGGGACGGCGTACGGGTGCGGGACGTCCTGGTGGCGGACGCCTCGCGGCGGACCACCGCGCTCAACGCGTACGTGTCGGGGCTGGGCGCGACCCGCCGGATCGTCGCGTACGACACGCTGCTGTCGACGGCCACGCCGCGCGAGGTGGAACTGGTGGTGGCGCACGAGCTGGGCCACGTGAAGCACCGGGACGTGCCGTTCGGCACCTTGCTGGGCGCGGTGGGCGCGGCCGCGGCGGTGGCCGTGCTGGGGGTGCTGGGCGCCTGGCAGCCGCTGCTGTCGGCGGCGGGGGCGGCGGATGCGGCCGATCCGCGGGCGCTGCCGCTGCTGTCGGCGTGCGCGGCGCTGCTGGGGGCGCTGTCGGGGCCGGCCCAGTGCGCGGTGAGCCGCCGGATCGAGGCCAGGGCGGACCGGCACGCACTCGAACTGACGTCGGACGCCGAGCAGTTCGTCGCGATGCAACGCAGACTGGCGTTGGCGAACGTCTCCGATGTCGACCCGCCGAGGGCGCTTGAGCTACTGTTCGCCACTCACCCGAGTGCGACCCGCCGGATTGCCGCCGCCCGCGCCTGGCAGGCCACTCAGGGACAGGGAGGCCCGGAGCGGCGCGCGGACCCGGGGGATTCCGTTGTATAGTGCAACAAATATCGAGGAGGTAGGAACGCCCGTGCCCGGCCGCCAGTCGTCCATCGACGCCATCCAGCGCGAGCTGACCGCCTTCGCCCGGCGCGCCCGGCACAAGGCCTCCCAGCTGCACCCCGACCTCTCCCTGGTCACCTACAGCATCCTCGACCTGATCACCGAGCGCGGCGGCTGCCGGGCCGCCGACGTGGCCGCCCACTTCATGCTCGACAAGTCCACCGTCAGCCGCCAGGTCACCGCCCTGGAGAAGCTCGGCCTGCTGCGGCGCGAGGCCGACCCGGACGACCAGCGCGGCCAGATCCTGCGCGCCACCGAGGCCGGGCTCGCCCTGCTGCAGGACGCCAACGAGCAGCGCCGGCTGGCCTTCACCGCCCGCTTCACCGACTGGTCCGACGAGGACGTCGCCCGCTTCGCCGCCTACCTGGCCCGCTACGGCGAAGAGGGCTGAGACCCCCCTGTACTGAGACCCCCTGCACCGAGACCCCCCGTACTGAGACCCCTGTACGGAGTGCGCCCGAGGGCCTCCGGGGTGCACCCGAGGAGCGCCCGGGGTGCGCCGCACCGCCCCGACGGTGTACAGAGGAAAGGTGCCACTCCGGCAGCGTCTCCGTGACCCGCAGCCCCGCGACCGCCCGCGCGACCGCCGCCACCCCCGGCGGCCCGACCGTCGCGCGCTGACGGCGCTGTCGCTCGCGCTGATCGTCGTGATCACCGTCGTCGACATCCTCTCCCCCGCACAGATCCACCTCGGCCCGCTGCTGATCGTCGCCCCCGCGCTCACCGCCTCCTACGCCGGCGCCCGGGCCACCGCCGGAGTCGCCCTGCTGGCCCTCGCCGCGCTCACCGTCATCGGCATCCTCCGGGACGGCCTCACCAGCGCCAACATCGAGACCCAGTTGGGCGCGCAGCTCGTCGTCTCCGCCCTGATCATCGGACTGCGGGCGCTGCGCGAACGGTACGAGCGCGAGCTGGCCCAGGTCCGCTCGGTGTCCGAGGCCGCCCAGCGGGTCCTGCTGCGCCCGCTGCCGGACCGGATCGGGCCGCTGCACCTGGCCTCCGTCTACCTGGCCGCCGAGGCCGAGGCGCAGGTCGGCGGCGACCTGTACGCGGCCGCCCGCACCGCCACCGGCACCCGGCTGCTGGTCGGCGACGTCCGCGGCAAGGGCCTGTCCTCGCTCGGCGACGCGGCCCTGCTGCTCGGTGCCTTCCGCGCCGCCGCCCACCTGCACGCCGACCTGCCCGGGCTCGCCGCCTACCTGGACGGCAGCGTCTGCTGGGACCTCGCCCAGCTCGGCGAACAGGCCCGCCGGCGCCGCCTGAGCGGCGAGGACCCGGACGAGGCGGCCCCGCCGGAGGACAGCGGCGAGTCCTTCATCACCGCCGTCCTGCTCGACATCCCCGACGACGGCACGGCGATCCGACTGATCGACTGCGGCCACCCGCCCCCGCTGCTGCTGCGCCCCGACGGCATCACCACGCTGGCCGCCCGCCGCCCGGCGCCGCCGCTGGGCCTGGGCGAGCTCGCCCCGGTCCGCTACGAGGTGGAGACCTTCCCGTTCCAGCCCGGCGACCGGCTGCTGATCTACACCGACGGCGTGATCGAGGCCCGCGACGCCGACCGGCGCTTCTACCCGCTCACCGACCGCGTCACCGCCTGGCAGGACGAACGCCCGACCGCCCTGCTCCAGCACCTGCGCCGCGATCTGCTCGCCCACGTCGGCGGCCGGCTGGACGACGACGCGGCGATGGTCATCGTCGAGCGGCTCCCCTAGCTCCCCCGGCTCTCCTGGCTCCCCTGGCTCTCCTGGCCGGCGTCCGAGGAGGCGGGCGGCTGGTGGACGTACGGGGTCGACGTGGTCAGGATCGCGAATCCGAGCCGTTGCAGGATGGGGCGGCTCTGGTCGCTCGCGTCGACCTGGAGGTAGCGGTACCCGAGGTCGGCGGCGATGCGGGCCCGGTGGGCGACCATGGCCCGGTAGATGCCCCGCCCCCGCCAGTCGGCGACGGTGCCGCCGCCCCACAGGCCCGCGAACTCGGTGCCCGGGTTCAGTTCCATCCGCGCCGCGCACACCGGGCGCTCGCCGGCCATCGCCACGACCAGGCTGACGGTTTCCGGGCTCCGGGCCAGCTGGTCGAGCATCCGCTGCCGCAGGCGGGCGCTGCTGGTGCCGAAGGCCTGCTCGTGGACGTCCGCCACGAGGTCCACCCCGGCCCGGTCGGTCACCGAACGCAGGTGGACGCCCTCGGGCAGGGCGGTGTCGGTGGCGAGGTCCTCGATCCGGGCCACCATCACCGCCTCCTGCGGCTCGGCCGTGAAACCGGCCGCCCGCAGCCGTTCCCCGAGGTCGCCGGGCCGGTCGTGGGCGTAGGTCTTCCATTCGAACTCGCGGCCCAGTGCGGTGAAGTACCGCACCTGTGCCGCGATCGCCCGGTCCGCCGTGGCCTCGTCGAGGTCCGACCACAGGACGCCGTTCCAGTCGTGGGCGGCGCCGACCTGCCGGATGACGTCGCCGTGCCGCTCGATCCGGGCGCCGGGGCCGTCGGGCTTCGCTTCGCGCCTCAGTCGGCGGTCGAACAGGGCGAGTGTGTCCTCATGATCCATCCGCCCACTCCAGCACAGGGCGGCGTGCCACGCGATCGGGTTTCTCCCGGCGGCGCGGGCCGGGCCCCCCGGGGCCCGGGCCCCCCAACCCACGGGGGCCCGCCCCGCCGGGGGGGGGGGGGGGGGGGAACAGGGGCGGGGGGGGGGGGGCGGTGGGGTCGCTCGGCGCGTCGGCCCCCATGATCGCGTCCAACAGCACCCGTGCGGCGGCGAGTTCGTCGATCTGGCGGGTGATGCGGGCGCGCTCGCGGGCGAGGCCGGTGAGGAGTTCGGGGCAGGTGGGGCCGGGGCGGCGCGCGCCGGGGCGGGGGAGGCCGGGGAGCATCCGGGCGATGGCGGCGCTGCCGAGGCCGGCGGCGAGGAGGGTGCGGATGCCGTGGACGGTGTCGATGTCGGGTTCGCCGTACTCGCGGTAGCCGCTGGGGCGGCGGGCGGGGGCGAGCAGGCCCTGTTCCTCGTAGTAGCGCAGGGCGCGGGGGCTGACGCCGGTGCGCCGGGCGAGTTCTCCGATCCGCATGCCGTGCCGTCCTTCGTTCGTCCGACTCCGCCGTTGACTCCGCTATTGACGCCGCCGTCGGCTCCGACGCCAGCTCTGACATCGACTCCGCCGTTGACTCTGACGTCGACGTGAAGGTCTAGCGTAGCCGCCATGCCGACCGAACGATCTTCCGCAACCCCCTCCTCCCCCACCGCAGTTGCCGTCCTCGGCCTGGGCCCGATGGGCCGGGCGCTGGCCCGGGCCCTGCTGGCCGCCGGGCATCCGGTGACGGTGTGGAACCGCACGCCCGGGCGGGACGCCGAACTCCGCGCGCTCGGGGCGCGGTCCGCCGCGACGGCGGCCGAGGCCGTCGCCGCCGGACCGGTCGCCCTGCTCTGCGTCCGGGACCAGGCCGCCGCCCGGGCCGTCCTGGACTCCGCCGGGGCCGCGCTGCGCGGCCGCACGCTGGTGAACGCCACCTCCGTCACGCCGGACGACGCCCGCGCGAACGCCGCCCGGGCCGGGGCCGGCGGCTTCCGGCTGCTCAACGCCGCGATCCTCACCCCCACCCCGACCATCGGGCGGCCCGAGGGCGCCGTGCTGTTGAGCGGCGACGCCGGGGCCTTCGCCGCGCACGAGGCGGCCCTGCGCACCCTCGGCGGGGGCGTCCGGCTGCTCGACAGCGGGGATCCGGGCCGGGCGGCGGCGTTCGACGCGGCGCTGCTGGACCTGTTCTGGACCACCGTGCACGGCTACCTGCACGCGCTGGCGCTGGCCCGCGCCGAGGGCATCGGCGGCGCCGAACTCGCCCCGTACGCGCAGGGCCTGCCCCGGCTGCTGCCGGCCCTGATCGACGAGTTCGCGCAACGGGCGGACCAGGGCAGCCACCCGGGCGACCGCAGCAGCGTGGCCTCGGCGGAGGCCGGTCTGGCGCACGTCGCCCACACCGCCCGGGCGCGCGGCCTGGACACCGCCGTGCTGGACGCGGCGCTGGCCGTCACCCGGCGGGCGGTCGCGGCCGGTCACGGCCCGGACGGGGTGTCCGCCCTGGTCGAGACCGTCGGGACCATCAAGACCGTCGGGACCATCAAGACCGTCGGGGCCGCCGCGACCGCCGCGACCGCCGGTGGCGTCGAGCACACCGAGGGCTGACGGCTACTGCGCGAGGTAGCCGCCGTCGACGGGCAGCACCGCGCCGGTGATGAAGGAGGCGTCGTCGGAGGCGAGGAACAGGACGGCCGCCGCGACCTCCGCCGGGGCCCCGAGGCGGCCCATGGGGTGGCGCTTCTCGATCGCGGCGAGGTACTCCGTCCCGCCGGGTTCGTCGTACAGGCGGGCGACGCGGTCGGTGGCGATGGTGCCGGGGGCGACGGCGTTGATCCGGATGCCGCGGTCGGCCCATTCGACGGCGAGGTGCCGGGTGAGGCCGGAGGCGACGAACTTGGCGGGCCCGTAGACCGCCTGGCCGCGCTGGCCGGCCTCGCCGGAGATGGAGGAGACGCAGACGATCGCCCCACCGGGCCGTTCCTGGGCGGCCATCGCCTGGATGCCGTACTTGCAGGTGAGGAACATGCCGCGGCCGTCGACGGCCATGACCTGGTCCCACTCCTCGGCGGTGGCCTCGGTGACCTCCATGAGCGGAATCACGCCGGCGTTGGCCACCAGGACGTCGAGGCGTCCGTACCGTTCGACGGCGGCGTCGACCATCCGGCGGGCGTCCTCGTCGCTGGCCACGTCGCCGACCACCGTGCTGACGGCGTGCGGGAACCGGTCGGCCAGCCGGCGCAGGCCCTCGACGTCGATGTCGGTGCCGACCACCGACGCGCCCTCGCGCACGAAGCGTTCGGCGACGGCCCGGCCGATGCCGTTGGCCGCGCCCGTCACCACGCAGGACCGCCCGGCCAGGCGGCCCGCCGACACCCCTGATGTGTTCTCAGTCACCATGCCACCGGACTCTACCGATTCCACGTCAGGAAGCCCGGTGCATCGACCAGTTGATCAATGCACCGGGCCGGTCGCCGAACCTCGACGACCTCCGGCGCCCCCGGCGCCCATGGCCTCAGACCGTGAGCACGATCTTGCCGCGCAGGTGCCCGTGCTCGCTGATCCGGTGCGCCTCGGCCGCCTCCGCCAGCGGCAACACCTGGTGCAGCGGCAGCCGCAGGGTGCCCGCCTCGTGCAGCGCCAGCACGGCGGCGTAGGCGCGCTGGTGGTAGGACTCGACGCCCTCCGCCCCACCGCTGAAGCGGACGCCGTACTCGGCGGAGCCCGCGAAGTCGACGATCGTCACCACCCGGTCCGCGGAGCCGGTCAGCTCGATGGAGAGCGGCAGCACCCCGCCCTTGCCCGCCGCGTCCAGCGCCCGGTCCACCCCGCCCGGGGCGGCGGCCCGCACCCGCTCCGCCAGGCCGTCGCCGTAGGCCACCGGGATCGCGCCCAGCTCGCGCAGGTAAGCATGGTTGGCCTCGCCGGCGGTGCCGACCACGGTGATCCCGCGCGCCCGGGCCAGTTGCAGCAGCAGGGTGCCGACCCCGCCGGCCGCGCCGTGCACCAGCAGCGTCTCGCCGGCCCGCGCGCCCAGGACGCCGAGCACCCGCTCGGCGGTCTCGGCCGCCACCGGGATCGCCGCGGCCTCCTCCCAGCTCAGCGAGGCGGGCTTGCGGGCCAGCAGGTCGGCGTCGACGAGCGCCTGCTCGGCGTACGCGCCGCCCATGACGGCGCCGAAGACCTCGTCGCCGGGCGCCCACGCGGTCACGTCCGGGCCGACGGCCTCCACCACACCGGCCAGCTCGTAGCCGCCGACGTGCGGGAAGGAGACCGGGAAGGCCGCCACCATCGAGCCGCTGCGCACCTTGTGGTCCAGCGGGTTGACGCCCACCGTGCGGACCGCGACCCGCACCTGGCCGGGGCCCGGGGCAGGCAGCTCGATGTCGGTCGGGCGCAGCACGTCCACGCCGCCGTACTCGGAGAAGGCGATCGCCTTGGTCATGGAATGTCCTTGCGGGTTCGGTGAGTTGTTTCTTCCGTCGGCTCCATCCTGGATCGTCCGGGGCGGTCACCAGGCCCGCCTTTCGGATGGTTCCACCTGTCCGAACGGCCAGGCCGCCACCCGGGCCCCCGGGCTAGGCTGGCCGGCATGGGCGACGGCATCGGCGTTGACAGGCGTTGACAAGGGCCTGCGCAACGAGACGGGCGAGGACGTGGACGGCGGGGACGTGGGCAGCAGGGACGGGAACAGCGTGGACGAGCGGTGGCGGCAGCACTGGGGCCGCCCCGAAGAGGCGCTGGCGCGCGCCGTCGAGGTGCTGCGCACGCCCCGGCCGCACCTGATGGACCGGCTCTCCGAGGTGGTCGCCACCCTCGTCCCGCACGTCGCGATCGCCCAGCTCAGCGGCATCTGCACCTACTCCCCCACGCTCGCCTTCGGCCCGCCCGAGCTGACCGCCGCCGTCAGCGGCCTGGAGCTCGCCAAGCTGGCCGAGACGACCACCTCGGCGACGGCCGACGGCCGGGCCTGGCAGGGCGAGGCGCAGCTGGCCGGGCGGGCGAGGTCCGTCGTGGTGGTCACGGCGTCGGCGTCGGACGCCACCACCGCGGTGCTGGTGCTGGTCCGAGACGGCGGCGCCGACCCGGTGGCGGCCGGGGCGCTCGCCGTCCTCCAGCAGCTGTGGGACTTGGTCACCACCCACTCGCACCACCGCGCCACCGACGCCGGCCCCACCCACGCGGCGGCCTCCCGGGCCTCCGCCAACGCCCGGGCCCGGGCGATCGCCGAGTTCACCGGCTCCCACGGCGCCGCGCTCACCGCGATCCTCGCGCCGCTGCGCTCCGCCGCACAGGACGACGCCACCGCGCGCCGCGCC
>NZ_JBHWIJ010000142.1:0-16913 GCF_042732255.1 Kitasatospora sp. NPDC059803
GCTCGGATGGCGCCCCTACAGATGGTGTAGCGGATCAGGCTGTCCGTCCGATGACGCTCTTCTCCCAATCCGAGAGGTCGTCGGCGAATCGGCGCCGATCGACCCAGGTCCCTTCGGGCAGGGACACCCGCAGGACCAGTTGCCGCCCGAACCGCGTGGGCGAGAGGTCGACCTCACCCCGTGCCACCAGGTCCACGAAATCCAGGACCCGATGGGCGGGGACGCCGTCGAACACGTAGTCCTCGTAGAGAACTCTGGCTTCGCCGAGGTCTTCCCTCAACATCACCAGATACTCGTGCCCGGACAGGGCCTCCAGATGAAGGTCGACCAGCCTCGGCTCGGCCGCGACCTCGACCGCCTCGATCCCGGCGAACCGCCCGGACCGCTGGGCCGCCGCCACGAGATCCTCCACCGAGCACCCCGGGGGTAGTCCTTCCTGTCCCATCCGACTGCCTCCACTCTGCAGGTCGATTCCCGCTCCACCAGGCGCGTCCAGTGACACGGTGACCGGCCACGGCAGAACGTGGAACGGCCCCCGCGACCGGCTCTCGGCCGATCGCGGGGGCCGGGGGCTCCCTCAGTTCGGTGCTACGCCGCGAGCGGCCGCAGCGCCACCTCCCAGGCCCGGAACTTCAGCCGGAGCGTGGAGGAGAGGATCTCGAACACCGGTGGCAGGTCGGCCCCGTACTCGTAGTACGTGACAGTGTCGATCCCGTCCGGTTCCTCCGGAGGGTCACCCTGCCAGCCGTCCGAGCTCACCGCGGTCTGCTGCATGACCAGTTCGCCGGCGTCGTGGAACTCCAGCGCGAAGCGACCGCGGGTCGGGTGCCTGAACTCCAGGCTCACCGTCGCCTTGGGGTAGCCCACCAGGGCGACGCCGTGAAGCTCGCAGTCGTTGTGGAGGTCGATGAAGCCGCCCGGCACGTCGAGCTCGACGTAGTCGCCCGGGGCCTCCCATGCCTCCAGACCGCTGAATCGGGCCTTCACTTGATTCCCTTCTTCTTCGGCTTCATCAGATGGAACTGGGCCCGTCCGATGTCACGCCAGGTCATGCGCTGGGTGTTGTTCCGCTGGAGCGGACCCCAGCCGCTCGGTGCCCGGGGCTCGCGGTAGCTCGGTACCTTGTGCGGGGTCGGGACCTTCTCGGTCTTCCCGCCACCGAGTTTGTTGGTGTGGGTCTTCCCGCGGAGGTCGTAGTACCACTTCGTCTTCCGGCCCTCGACGATCACCCGGCTCTTGCCGCCATTGTACTTGTCGGCCAACTTGCTGGCGTAGCGGGCCTTGGCCTCTGTGTTCTGGATCCGCGCGTATCGGTAGACCACCTTGGCCTTGGTCGCTATCCGATCCACCCGGGCCGCAACCCGGACGGCCTTCACCGCTGTGATGGTGGCCTTGGCAACGGCTCCACCGCCGACGACCTGAGCCACCGCGACCACCGCCATCTCGGCGGCCTTCGCCGTGTCCCCGGCCACTGCGTAGGAGACCGAGGAGACGGCTGCTGCCACCGCGCCGATGGGGCCGGGGATGTAGGCGGCGACCTCGGCGACCTTGGCGACGACCTCGACCGTCTTCTTCAGCCACTTGGGCATGCCCCAGTTGCCGTCGAGGTCGGTGCAGTTGATCGGGTCGCCGGTGCAGTAGTCGTACGGGCTGGCGTTGCCGCCGGGCACCGGGTCGATCTGGAGGAAGCGGCCGAGGGCCGGGCTGTAGAGGCGGGCACCCATGAGGATGTCGCCGTCCTGGGCCTCGGCGGAGCGCTGCTTGCCGCCGAGCCAGCCGTAGCGGACGTTGGCCTGGCCGTCCTGCGGGATGCCGAACTCGTCGAAGTCCAGCACCACCGGCTTGGTCAGCGCGGTGTCGGTGGTGACGACCACCGAGCCGAACAGGTTGGTCAGTTGCAGCTGGACGTCACCGGTCTTGCTGGTGGTGGCCGTCAGATCGGCGTCCGGGCCCGAGACGTTGCGGGTCAGGGTGCCCTGGGCGGTGTCCTCGACGGTCCAGCGGACCTCGTCGGAGTCGTCGCTGTAGTGGTTCAGCTTCGACGTGGCGTTGGCCCAGGTGCCGTCGGCCTGCTTCTTGCTGGTGGTGAACGCGGTCAGGCGGTGGGCGGCGTCGACGGCCCACTCCTGCTTGGTGTCCCCCTTCTCCTGGGCGGCGACGCGGTCGTTCGCCCAGTAGGTGTTGGTCGCGCCGGTGGCCGTCTTCACGGTGCGCCCGAAGGCGTCGTAGACGAAGCCGGCGTCGGTGAGCCGGTCGGCGCTGTCGTAGGTGTGGTTCTCCGCCGTGGCCCCGGCCGTGCTGCACTCGCCGGCCGCCCCGCGCGGGGAGGTCTGCTTGGACAGGCGGTTGGAGTGGGCGTCGAAGGCGTACTGGCGGGTGACGCAGCCGGCCGCGACCGTGGTCTGTTCGGCCTTCACCAGCCGGCCGAGCCGGTCGTACTGGTAGGAGCGGGTGGCGGTGGAGCTGGTGTCCTTGGCGACCTGGCCCTGGGTGGACATGTCGGTGGTCTGGGCCCAGACCACCGTGTTGTCCGAGGTGCGGGTGTAGGTGCGGCCGGTGGCCTCACCGACGGCGTTGAAGGTGTCCTTGCGGACGATCCCGCCGGGGTAGGTCTGCTCGACCAGCTGGCCGTCCGGACCGTACTTGGCGGTGAACTCGCCCGCCACGCTGTCGGTCACGGAGGTGACCAGCCCGCGCGGCTCCTTCGCCCGGTCGTAGGCGTAGGTGGTGGACCCGGTTTGGTCACTCACCTTCGCCGGCTTGCCGAACCGGTCGAACTCGGTGGTGGTGGTGGCACCGTCGGCGTCCGTGTAGGAGATCAGACGGCCGAGCGCATCCAGGACGCGGGTGAGCGACTTGCCGCCGGCGGTCGTCTTGACGATGTCACCGGTGGCCGGGTCGTACTCGGTGGTGACCTTCGGCAGGGGCTTGCCCTCGTCCGAGGTGATCTCGGTCGAGACGATCCGGTCCAGGGCGTCGTAGACGGTGACGGTCTTGCGGGACTTGCCCGTGTTGGTCTCGGTCGTCTCCTCCGGCTCATTGAATGCGGAGTAGCGGGTGACCCGCTTCACCGGCAGCGTGGTGGACATCCGCGAGGCGTCCGCCCCGGTGACGGCGCCGCCCGGCATCGTGACGCAGGGCAGGCCCGCCCACTCCGGGCGGTTGGCGCACGTGGCGTCGTCCGGGTTGGTTCCGGCGGTGTAGAACACCGACTTGACCGTCCCGGCGTCATTGCCGGTGGAGCCCGGCTTGCGGGACTCCAGCGCCCGCCCGGAGGCGTCGAACTTGACGTAGGCGGTCAGCTTGGCGCCGAGCGCGTCGGTGGTCACCGAGGTGGCCGCCTTCAGCGTCCAACCGGAGGTGCCGCCGATCGGCGTGTCGTAGCCGGTCTTGGTGACGCGCAGCTCCACGTCGTCGGCGTAGCCGTCGATGCGGGCGCCGTCGGTCGCGGTGGTGACCAGGTGGTAGGTCTGGCCGTCGGGCTTCCCTTCGTCGTAGGTGTTGGTGTTGTGGTCCCGCGCGACGACCGGGGTCCCGGCGGCGAGCGTCGGGTTGACGGTCGCCTTGGTGAGGGTGACGGTGTCGATGCCGGTGTGGAACCGCTCGCCGCCGCTGGCCGCGTTGGTGTCGACCACGGTGAGCTTCAGCTCGTGGTCGCCGCGCGTGAGCTTCACGGGTGCGCCGGTGGTGTACGGGGCCACTGCGCCGCTGGCGCTGTAGGTGTCGATCCGCTGGCCGACGTCCTTGCCGTCGATCGCCCACTGGATGACGCCGTGGTCGCTGTTCTTCGTCAGCTGGCCGGAGAGGACGTACTCGCCCTCCTCGGGAACGGTGACGCGCATCGCGTCGAACGCGCCCGCCGCCGTGCCGCGGATGCCCAGCTGGGCACCGCCGGACCAGGTGACGCCGCAGCAGTCGTTGTCGATCTGGACCTTGGCGTTGGTCCCGAGCTGCGGCAGCTTCTCGGCCTCGGCCGTGACGACGGCCGGGTTGGTCTGGCCGTTGACCTGCTCGGCGAGCGAGGCGCGGTAGACCGGGCCGAGCGTCTCCGTCACGTCCAGGCCGTCGGCGGAGTACGTGGTACGTGAGTCGAGCAGGCGCGCGCGGGAGGCGGAGTCCGCCGGGAGGTTCAGCTCGGCGGCGAACTTGTCCGCATCCGGGTACGTGCCCAGCGCGATCGAGCGGTTGGCCGCCCCCAGACCGCGCACGACGTGGCCGTAGCGGTCGTACTCCTTGGTGTCGATGTCACCACCGGGGGTGACGGACGGGATTGCGGTGTTGACCACATTGCCGGAGGCGTTGAGGTAGTGGATGGAGGCCGACTTGTAGGCGTCCGGGCCCGGCTTGGCGGCCGAGGCGGTGTTGGTGCCCGGGTCGTCCTCGGGGCCGAACACGGCGGTGGCGTCGGTCGGCGCATCGGTCTGCGCCCACTTGGCCACGTCCGCACCCGCCAGGTCGTACGGACCGCCGGCGCCGCGGGTCAGCGGCACGTCGTAGACGACGCTGGATGCGGCCTCGCCGGTGACCTGGTCCTTGCTGCCCGGCGCGAGCATGCCGCGACGGACCTTGAGGAGACGGCCAGGGTCCTGGTCGGCCGCCGCCTTGCCGTAGTCGAAGTTCCACGGCAGCTCACCGGCGCTGCCGATCCGGGTGACCCGGCCGGCGTCGTCGTAGCCGTAGGAGGTCTTCAGCGGGGTGGCCAGGCGCGGGTCCCAGACCTGGGTGAGGCGGCCGCGGTCGTCGTACGCGTAGTGCGCGACCTCGACGGCCTCCTGCTTGGAGGTGGCCGGGTTCCACGTCCAGACCTTCACGCCGCGGACGCGGTCCAGGTAGTCACCCGGGGTCGCGGCCGTGGCGGTGGTCACCTTGGCGTAGTCGTACTCCATCACCTCGCAGCCGCGCGGCAGCGGGTCGACGGTGCAGCCGTTGACGTCGTCGATGCCCGGCTCGACGGCCGGGACGATGCGCTTGACGAGCGAGCGGCCGTCGGTGGTGTCGTACTGGTAGCGGGTGGTCGAGGCCGCGTCGGGCCCCGTCTCGCTGACCACCTGGTAGATGTTCGAACCGGCCTGGCGGGCGAAGACGGTCTTCGAGCCGTCCAGCTCGCTCAGCTCGTAGGCGGTGCCGGCGGTCTGGATGTCCCAGACCTGGTTGGGGCCGGCCCAGCAGACCCAGATCGAGGCGCCCTTGTCGGCGTCCAGGCACTGGCCCGAGTGGCGGTTCATGACCGTGCCGTTGGTGCGCACCTCCCACTGCTGGTTGTCGCCGCCGTTGCAGCCCCACAGCGTGAGCGGGGTGGCGTTGCCGGTCTGGCCCCAGGGGTTGTCCAGGCAGTAGCCGAGCAGGCGCAGGGTCAGGTCGTCGCCGCGGGTCCACTGCTGGTTCGACGCGCCCGTGCACGGAGCGGGCTGCAGCCGGGCGCCGTTACCGGCCGCGCCGTTCGGGACCTCCAGGCACTGGCCACTGGTCGACAGGACGATCGCACCGGACTTGGCCGGAACGGCCTTGAGCGACAGCGACTCGGCGCCCGGCTCGGGGAAGAACGTTCCGTCCGTGCCCTTGGCGAAGGTCAGCGAGGTGTCGTCGTTGTCCTTGATCTCGACCAGGTCCGACTGCGGGAAGGACAGCGCCCGGTAGTCCGAGCCGGTGCCCGCGTCCGGGCCGCCGGCCCACTGCGGGCCGAACGGGGCGACGATCTCCTTCAGCGACAGGTCGTCGAAGAAGACCTCCTTGCCGCTGCCGGCGGTGTTGCCGTTGTAGAGGCGGAACCAGGCCTCGGTGGCGTCCTTGGGCACCGTCAGGTCCAGCGTCAGCTGCTGCCAGCCGTCGGTGAACGACGCCTTCGGAGAGGCGGTCTCGCCGTAGCCGGCCGGGGTGCGGTAGACGCCGACCATCCGCAGGCCGCGGTTGGCCAGCGGGTTGTCCAGGCCGGTCGCGCCGGGGACGTAGATCCAGCTGGTGAGCCGGTAGGTCTTGCCGGGCTGCATGCCCTGGCCGAGCGTGTACTCGGGGCCGAGCGCGGCGAAGGAGTCCCAGCCGGAGCCGGCCGGGACGACCAGGAGCGAGTCGGGCGAGTTGTCGTGGCCGCGGACCGTGGAGCGGGACAGCGTCGCCTGTCCGGCGGTGAAGCCGGTCAGGTCGGTGCCGACCTGGCGCTGGTTGAGCGTCAGACGCTCGCCCTGGGGCTGCCAGCCGCGGCCGAGGTCACGTGAGGAGGCAGTGCGCTTGACCGACAGACCGCGCTCGTCGGCGTCGGTGACGTCGGTCGAGTAGTCGCCGGTGAGCAGGTTGACCGAGCCGGGGCCGATGTTGGCGCCGGTCGCGCCGTCGGCGTTGCGGTCGACCGTGATGGTGTTCCAGACGGTGGCGTAGCCGTTGCCGGAGCCGTCCTCGGGGAAGAGGAGGGCGCGGACCTGGACGACGCCGCCGACCTGGCCGAGCGTGTCGAGGACGCTCCAGTTGGCGTGCGGGCCGAGGTCCGCGAGCCGCGGCTTGTCCTCGGTGACCGCGGTGTTGTCCGCCTTGGTCAGGTTGGTGCGCGGGACGTTGTACTCCGCGGCGCCGGGGCCACGGCGGTACTGGTAGACGACGCGCTGGAACTGCGCCTGGGCGTCGACCGCGAGCTTGACGCGCTTCGCGGACTGGGTGCCGTTGACCGGCGAGCTCATGCCCGCCTGGCCGACCTGGAAGGTGTACGTCGCGGGCGGGGACAGGTTGCCCGCGCGGTCCTTGGACTGCACGCTGAGCACGCGCCGGCCCTCGGTGGTCGGCGTGATCGACGTGGTCAGCGCGCCGGTCGCGGCGACCGTCACCGGGGTGCCGCCGTCCAGGGTGTAGACGTAGGCCGCGGTGTCGTCGGTGCCCGGGGCGGGGGAGAAGGTGAACGACCCGGCCTGGTTGGCGGTGCCGTGCCAGAGCCCGTCCGCCGGGTAGTCCGCCGAACTCACGAACGGCGTACCGGGCTTGACGGTGTCGGCGATGACGTTGGTGCCGACCCAGCCGGAGCGGGACTTGCCGTCGTCGAGCATGGCCCAGATCGTGTACTGCACGCCCTCGTCGAGCTTGGCGATGCCGTAGTCGGAGGGGCGGACGGTCGCGATCGCGCCGTTCGGGGTGTCCCGGACGATGCTGCCGATGAACGTGCCGCCGCGCCACAGGTCCAGGTAGACCTTCAGCGGGTCGCCGTCGGGGTCGGCCGCCTGCACCTGGAAGCGCGGGTTCGCGTCCGAGGTGTAGCGGGGGTTGCCCTGCTGCGAGGGCTGCACCTCCACCGTCGCCGGGGTGGCCGGGACGGTGTTGTAGGTGATCGAGAGGAACGGAGGCCAGTAGCCCTCGGCGGAGCTGAACTTCTTCCAGGACAGGTTGCTGGACTCGTCGGCCGCCTTGAGGGCGAACCCGTACTCGTTGTGACCGAACCCGGCGAAGTACCGGATCATCTCGGTGACGTCGGCCTTGGCCCAGAACGTGCCGTCGGAGGCGTAGCAGTCGTGGGTGTCACCGTCGTTCGCCACGTCGTACGTGTCGTTCGAGGTGGCCCACTTGCGCTCCATCGCGGGCTGGTTGCCCCAGCGGGTCCACCAGGCCGCGCCGGGCGCGTTCCAGACCTCCCACTGCTTCGGGATGCAGGACGAGGAGTGATGGTTGGCGAGGTTGAGCGTGGCGCCCAGGATCTGCTTGCCGTTGAACGACCCGCCCGGGACGGTCAGGAACGACCGGGCCACGACCTTGCCGTCGTAGCTGCCCAGCTTGAGGTCCGTCGACGAGGAGGCGTCGATGTTCTCGTTGGTCTGGACGTAGGTGTCGAAGGTCGTGCCGACGTCCACCACCGGGTCGATGGTGACCGGGAACTGGGTCTTCGGGTCGGCGAGGAAGGCGGCGTCCGGGGTGAACACCAGCTCGGTGTCCGCGCCCTGACCGCGCACCTCCATCGTCACCGGGCCGCGGTTCAGGTGCTCCTGCGAGGCCGGGTCGACCGCGGCGTCCCACATGACGGGGGTCGGGATCTTGACCGTCGCCTTGCCGGTCGCCTTGTCGAGCAGCTGGATCGAACCGTCCTGCTGCGGCGAGACGGTGAGCCCGGTGGTGTCCAGCGGGAGCGTCACCGTGCCGGTCTGGGCGACGGCGGAGCGGTCCTTGACGATCAGGAACTGCTCGAAACCGGTCCGGGTAGCTTCGAGGACCAGGTCGACGCCGGGGCGGGCGTTGACGTAGGTCGCCTTGTTGCCCTCCAGCTTGGGCTTGGGCAGCTTGCCCAGCCAGCCGAACTTGACCTGCTGCTCACCGGAGCCGATCTTGACCAGCTCGCGCTCGGCGGGGACCGGGGCGGCCGGGGTGGACTGCGGGTCGGCGGCCGGGGCGGCGGCGCGGGCGCCGCTGCGGGAGGCCCGGTTCGCGTCGGCCGAAGCCGAAGCCGAAGCCGAAGCCGAAGCCGAGGCGGACGGAGACGACGACGGGGACGACGACGGGGACGCGGAAGCGGGGGCCGTCGGTATCGCACTGGGCGACGTCGCCGGCGCAGTGGCCGGCGCAGTGGTGGCCGCGGCGCTCGGAGCCGTGGCCGGAGCAGTGCTCGGTGCGGCCGTCGGTATCGCGGCGCCCGGCAGGCTGTCGCCGACCGTCACCCCGGCGTCGCCGCCCTCGAAGACCACCCCGCCCGGGTGCGCCTTCGGTGCGACCTTGCCGTCCGGGGTCTGCACCAGCGTGGTGTCGACGGGCACCCAGGCCTCGCCGACCTTCATCCGGATCGGCCCGGTGGAGCGGTCGGAGGTCAGCGTGCCGTCCGGGTTCGCCCACAGGGTGGTGAACTCCGTCCGGGCGTTGGTGACCTCGATCCGCCGCTTCTGCAGCCGGGCCGAGAGCAGCGCCGAAGCCTCGTCAGGTGCCTCGGTGGCCGGAGCGGCGGGCGGAGTGGCGGGTGCGGGTGCGGCGGTGGCCGGAGCGGCCGTCACCGCGTCCACCACCACACCGGCCTGCACCAGCAGGCCGAGCGTCAGGAGCGCTGATACGGGGCGCATCCGACGCGTAGAGAAGGCCCCGCCCGCAAAAGCGGACGAGGCCCGAGACCGTCGTTTCATCAAAGACTCTCTCAAGAGATGTGCATTGTTTTGAATGGCTTGATCGAAGCCGAAGCACAATCTCTCACCCCCAGCTGACTCCCAGCGACCAATCAGGATGACGATTGCGTAACAGATCGCCTACGCTGAGGAGTCGTGAGAAATGGAGTCATTTCGATGACATCACCCCAGGTGGGCGAGGTTTCCGAGATGCGAAGAGGGCCCCCGATCGCGTGCGCGAAGGGGCCCGGGACGGTCGTGAATTAAGAAGTGACGTGCAGTCAATTACCGTGCGGGCTTTCCGCCGAAAACCGCCGACGGCGGGACACCCGGAGGTGCCCCGCCGTCAGCGCCGTTCGCAGTGTGGAAGCCGAACGGCGGTGCCGTCAGGCGGTGCCGCGGCCCGCCCGGCGGCGGCGCAGCAGCGCGGTGCCGAGTCCGAGGGCGGCGAGGAGGGTGCCCGCCCCGGTGAGCAGGGCGGTGGTCGGGGTGGAGTCGCCGGCCGGCGCCGCGACGGGGACCGTTCCCCGGTCGAAGCCGCCGAGCAGGTGCGCCTTGGCGTAGTCGGTGCCGGGCAGCTTGTCGGCGTACCGGTCGTGGACCACCTGCTGGTACTGGGCGAGGGTGATGCCCGCGTCGCCCACGGACCGGACCGCGTCCGGGTTGAGCGGCCGTACCTGGCCGTCGACCAGGGCGTACCAGGCCCGGATCTGCGGTTCCTCGAAGGCGACGGCGCCGCGGCCCAGTGCTGCCGCGGCGGCGGCATGGTCGGTCTCGTCGCTGCCGGAGGCTATGTTGATCTCGGCCCAGGACCCGCCGGCGTGCGGGTCGGGGGCCGTCCACACCGAGGCCTTGCGGCCGTCGGCCGCGTCGGCCTCGGTCGCCATGAACGCGAACTTCGCGACCGGCGCCCCGGCGGAGGCCGCCGCGACGAAGTCCGGGTTGAGGTAGTACACGGGCACGGTGTCGCCGACCAGCCGGGCCGGGGCGGCGGCCTGCGCCTGGCGGGCGTCGGAGGAGCCCTGGCCGGAGCCGTGGGCGAAGAACCCGCCGAGGGTCTGCACGACGGGGGCGGCCTTCGCCGCCGCGGCGGCCGCGGTGACGTCGGCCGCGGACGGGGCGGACGGGACGCCGGCGGCCGTGGCCGGGGTGGCGGCGAGGGCGGGGGCGGCGGCGAGCAGTCCGCTGCCGGCCAGGGCGATGGCGGCGAGGGCGCGCGGGGCGCGGAAGTGCGTCATCGTGTCACGCCCCGATCCGGTACAGCGAGTCGTTCCAGTTGAACTGGCCGTTGTAGCCGGCGTAGTAGCTGTACGACGCCAGGTTGTAGCGGTTGCTGCTGGGCCACGGGTCGCCCCAGTAGATGGACTTGTTGCTCTGGTCGTAGCCGTAGATGACCTGGGCGTGCCCGCCGCCGGCCAGCCAGGAGATGCCGGTCTCGATCGGCCGGCCCGCGTTGATCTCGCTGACGATGGTGTTGAAGGACAGGGCGCCGGTCTCCTGACCGGGGGACACCCCGAGTGCGGAGAGCGCGTTCTGCACCCAGGAGAGCTGGCCGGGCTGGTTGGGGCACTGGTACGAGGTGTCCTGGCCGTAGGCGAGGTCGCAGAACGAGTTCTGGTCGGTGCCGTGGCCGAGGAAGGTGGCGATGGTGTTGCCGGAGGCGGCCCAGCACCACTGGTCCTGCTCCTGCGCCTGCATGGAGATGTTGAGCCGGGAACTGGCGGCGAAGGTCTGGGAACTGCCGGCGGCGGCCTGGGGGGAGGCCGCGGCGGTGCCGGCGCCGGTGGTCACGACGGCGGCCAGCATGCACAGCGCGGCCAGTGCGGCGCGCAGGGACGACCCACGGATGGGTCCGCTCATGGGGGAACTCCTTCGTGCGGGGGCACGGGCGGCTCCGTGTGCACCCGGCGCCGCCCTGGGGTGTGCCTTGTGTGGGGGTGTGCTGCGTGGGGGATTGCCGCGCGGCCGACGCGGCGGGCCCGGACCGGGGTTGCTAGGAAGCGTAGGCAGCAGGCCGGGCCGCTCCCAGACCCCCCGGAGGGGAGCGGGCGGTGCTGTGAACGGTGCTGTGAAGAGGGGCGGTGCGGCGGAGGTGCTGCGCCGCAGACGGGTGGCCGGGAGCGGGGCTCCCGGATATGGACGCGGCCGGGGTAAGCCGGTAATTTCACAGCGCGCCGCGTCCCCCCGTACCGCGTCCCCGCACCCCCGCCCCCGTACCGCGTCCCCGCACCCCCGCCCCCGCACCGCCGCCGTGTCCCCTCGGCCCCGCCGCCGCCGCGCGCCGGCCGGGCCAGTAGCCCCGGGAGCCCCGATGGCCAGTCGTCAGGAACCGCCGCCCGGTGCCGCCCCGGAGAGCGCCGCCGTGCTGGCCGCGCTGCGGAGCGGGCCCTTCGGCCTCGCGCTGCGCACCGCGATCGAGGCCCGCGGGCTGCCGCTGGAGCGGCTGCGCAGCCGGCTGGCCGAGCGCGGACTGCGGATCGCCGTCACGACCCTGAGCTACTGGCAGCGCGGGCTGCGCCGGCCGGAGCGCCCGGAGTCGTTACGGGTGGTGGCCGCGCTGGAGGAGATCCTCGGGCTGCCGGCGCACGCGCTCACCGCCCTGCTGGGTGCGCCGCGGCCGCGCGGCGGGGCGGACCGCGACGGCGGCGGGCCCCGCCCGTACCCGCAGATGGTGCGCACCCCCGGTGATCTGGGCGGGCTGCTCGCGGATCTGGACAGCCCGGCGGCCGGGAAGCTCCAGGTGGTCACCGAGTACGCGACGGTGACGGTCGGGCCGCGTCGTGAACTGGCGGCGCTCAGTTCGATGGTGGCGGTCCGGGCCCGTCAGGACGGGGTCGACCGGGCGCTGCTGATCTACGACTGCGACGAGGGGGTGGACGAGGGGGCCGTCGAGATCGTCGCGGGGGACAGCTGCCGGCTGGGCCGGGTGCGCCGGGATCCGGTGGCCCGGGTGGTGCTCGCGGAGCTGCTGTTCGACCGCTCGCTGCACTGCTCCGAGACCCAGGTGTTCTCCTTCGAGGTGCGCCCGCACAGCGCGGCCGAGTGCTGCCGCTACCGTGCGGCCTTCCGCTTCCCGGCGGACCACTACGTCCTGCGGGTGCGCTTCGATCCGGGCGAACTCCCGGTGCAGTGCCAGTGGTTCACGGCGAGTGACTCGGAGGGCCCGGACGACAGCCTGGCCGACCTCACCCTGGACAGCCACCACCTGGCGCACGTGGTGGCGACCGCGCTGGGGCCCGGGGTCGCGGGCATCCGCTGGGCGTGGACCTGAGGCGCGGCCCTGCGACCGGGGGTCAGGCCGGTTCGTGCGCGGTGCCGCCGACGAGGGCGCGGGCCTGCGGGGCGGTCATGGGGTGGGCGAAGAGGTAGCCCTGGCCGAGCGGGCAGCCCATGGCGGCGAGGAGGTCGCGCTGTTCGGGGTGTTCGATGCCTTCGGCGATGACCCGGACGCCGAGGGTGTCGGCGATGCGGGTGATGCCTTCGACGAGGGCGTACTGCTGCGGGGAGAGGCCGAGGCCGTCGATGAAGGACTTGTCGATCTTGAGGATGGAGATCGGGAACTCGCGCAGGTAGGAGAGCGAGGAGTAGCCGGTGCCGAAGTCGTCGATGGCGATGCCGACGCCGAGGTCGCCGAGGGTGGCCATGTCGGCGTGGACGCGGTCGTCGCGGCGCATCAGGACGGATTCGGTGAGTTCGAGGACGAGGGTGTGCGGGTCGATGCCGGAGCTGCGCAGGGCGCCGCGGACGACGTCGACGAAGCCGGCGTCGCGGAACTGGCGGGCGGAGACGTTGACGTTGACCCGCAGCGGGGGGAGGCCGGCGGCGGCGCGGTCGGCGGAGCTGGCGGCGTGCCAGGCGGCGGCCTCCTGGGCGGCGCGTTCCAGGACCCAGGCGCCGAGGGGGACGATCTGGCCGCTCTCCTCGGCGAGGGCGATGAACTCGTCGGGCAGCACCATGCCGCGCCGCTGGTGCGGCCAGCGGACGAGCGCCTCGAAGGCGACCAGGTCACCGGTGCGCAGGTCGACGATCGGCTGGTAGTACAGCTGGAAGGAGGATTCGGCGATCGCCGCGTCCAGGTTCTCGTTCAGCTCGTGCCGCTCCACCAGCCCGGTCTGGAGGGCGGGCTGGTAGTGGCGCCACTGGCGGCGGCCGGCCGCCTTGGCGGAGTAGAGCGCGAGGTCGGCGTGGGTGAGCAGTTCGGCCGCGTCCACGCTGTCCTCGGTGGTGGCGACGCCGATGCTGGCCGTCACCCGGACGGCGCCCGCGCTCAGCCTGAACGGTTCTGCGAACACCGTCAGCACGGTGTCCGCGATGGCGTCCACGTCGGCCGGGCGCAGCGCGTCCTCGACCAGGACGGCGAACTCGTCGCCGCCGAGCCGGGCGGCGGTGTCCGAGCTGCGCAGCGCGGTGGAGACCCGCAGCGAGACGGCGATCAGCAGTTCGTCGCCGACGGCGTGCCCCTGGGTGTCGTTGACCACCTTGAAGTCGTCGAGGTCGAGGAAGAGCACCCCGGTGACGGCGCCGCTGCGCTCGCCGCGGGACAGCGCGTGGCCGACCCGGTCCAGGAACAGCACCCGGTTGGCGAGGCCGGTGAGGGAGTCGTGGAAGGCCCGGTGGGTGAGTTCGCGCTCCATCTGGCGCTGCTCGGTCACGTCGCGCAGGGTGAGCACCAGGCCGCCGACCGTCGGGTCGGCGCGCAGGTCGTTGAAGCGGACCTCGGCCTCGATCGGGGTCCGGTCCTGCCGCAGCAGCCGCCAGTGCTCACGGGGCTGTTCGCGCAGCGGTTCGCGTGTCGGCGAGTGCGGCGGTTCGCGCGGCGGCGAGTGCTCCGGCGCGTGTGCCGGGGCGGCGTGTGCCGGGGCGGCGTCCACCGGGCCGCGCATCCGGGCCAGCGCCTTGCCGACGGCCCGGCTGTCCTCGGGCGGGACGAGCTCGGTGAGCAGGGTGCCGTCCAGGCTGGGGTAGCCGAGGACCCGTTCGGCGGAGGAGGAGGCGTAGCGGACGCCGTCGTCGGCGTCCAGGATCAGGATGACGTCGCTGGCGTTCTGCACCAGGGTGCGGAAGTACAGCTCGCTGTTGCGGCGGTTGACCTCCTGGCTCAGCACGACCCGTTCGACGGCCAGCGCGGCCTGCGCGGCCAGGATCTCCAGCGATCCCCACAGGCTGGTGAGCTCCTGCGCGGTGCCGGTGACGATGAGCGCGCCGATCAGCGGGTCGCCGGAGGGGCGCTCGTCGAGGGTGAGCGGGCACAGCAGGGCGGAGGGCATGCCGTCGAGGCGGGCGGCGAGGTCGCTGCCGATGTCCTCGACGGGCAGCAGCCGGGTCTCCCGGTAGGCGGCGAGGGCGAGCGCCTCGTCGGAGTCGGTGACGGGGCCGAGGTGGTGCTGGGCGGCGCCGCGTTCGGCGTGCCGCACGTGCAGGACGCCGGCCTCGGTGACGGCGAGCAGGGCGACGTGCCCGGGCTCGGTGGGCATCAGGGTGGAGGCGGTGGCCTGGACGGCGTCCGCGACCTCCTCGACGGTGACGGCCGCGGTGAGTCTGGCGCCGGCCTCGCGCAGGGCCCGCTCGCGGGCGATCGCCTGCCGGCGGGCGACCACGACGACCGCCAGCCGGGCCAGCACCAGCAGGTACAGGAGGGCGGAGAAGGCGCCGATCACGCCGGCGTTGCTGGTGTTGCCGTTCAGCGACTCGATGATCAGGATCGCCGGGGCGATCAGCGAGGCCAGGGTGAGCAGGGCGAGGCGGCCGGCGCTCAGGTCGGGCTGCTGGGTGGGGACGGGTCTGGTCAGCTCGACCATGGACGGGTGCAGCGCGGCCGCGCCCCAGGCGGTGTAGAAGGCGGCCCAGCCGAAGTCGACGGGGGTGCCGATGTGCCAGTTGCCGTGCAGCTGGATCAGCCCGTACAGGGTGTCCGAGACCAGCATGCCGGCGGTGCCGACGGTGAGCAGTTGCAGCGCTCGGCTGGTGCCGCCGCGCGGGGTCAGCAGTCGCAGCAGCAGGGCGAGGACGACCACGTCGCCGAGCGGGTAGCCGATCGAGACGGCCTTCTGGAACCAGGAGAGGTCGGGGTTGCGGGCGTACGGGAGGATCAGGTAGATCCAGGCGAGCAGCGCCAGGCCCATGGTGAGGATCAGCGCGTCGAGCAGGCCGGCGCGGTCCTGACGGGCCGTGCGCCAGCGGATGAAGCCGAGCACGCCGGCCGCGTACAGCACGAACTCGGCCAGGTAGAAGCCGTCGGCGACGGACGGGAACGGGTTGTGGAGGTGCAGGAACTGGGTCTGGACGACCTGGACGACCTCGCCCGCGGTGAAGCTCAGGTTGGCGAGCGCCAGCACGTACCAGAACAGCGCGTGCGCGGGGCGGTTGAGGCGGACGCCGGCCACGATGGCCGCGCTGCTGCCGAGTCCGATGCCCGTCCACCAGATGATCCGCTGCGAGGGGTTGATGTAGTAGACGCCGGTGAACAGCACCATCCACAGCAGGTAACAGACCATCAGGCGTTGTCGCCGACGTGTCAACGGGGCTACCTCCTCCGCGTCGCCACCCGGCCGGTGGGACGGGGGAGTTCGGGCGAGGACGGGTCTCGGCGGTCGCGGGGTCGTCTCGTCCCGGGCTGACGGGCACACGGCAGCGTCGCGTCCGGTCGGGTTGCGATCGGACGTTCGTCCTGTGCCCTGAGTGCGTATAGTCGGAAATGTCGCACCTCCCAGGAAACTGCCGCCACAGCACGAGGTCAAGCCGGTGGACGACGCAGCAGACAGCGCACAGGGCGTACGAACGGATGTGAACTCCGGGCGTCACGCCGTGGTTCGCAACGACAGCGGTCAGTACGCGATCTGGCCCGGCGACTTGACCGTGCCGGGCGGCTGGCACCTGGTGTACGGGCCGGCCGGCCGCGACGACTGCCGGGCCCACGTGGCCCGCGAATGGCGCCCGCCCGGGCTCGGCTTCCCCGGGCTCGGCTCCCCCGGGGAGCGCGGCCGCGGGCGGGCCGCGGGCGGCGGCGGCACCGTGCACGGACTGCTGCGCTCCCGCGCCGCGCAGCACCCGGACGCGGTCGCCGTCGCCGCAGACGACGCCACGCTGAGCTACCGCGAACTGGACCGGCGCAGCGACCGCCTGGCGCGGGCGCTGCGGGCCCGCGGGGTCGGCCCCGAGGAGGTGGTGCCGGTCTGCCTCGAACGCGGCGCGGGCCTGGTCGTCGCCTGGCTCGGCGTACTGAAGGCGGGCGCGGCGCTGCTGCCGCTGGACCCGGCGTACCCGGCGCGGCGCCTGGCCCGGCTGGTCGAGGACAGCGGGGCGCGGGTGGCGGTCACCGAGGGCGGGGCGCTGCCGGGCGTCGAGCCGCTGCCGGTGGACGGCGTGGACGGCGTGGACGGTGCGGGCGGGCCCGACGGCGCCGGTGAGCCCGACGGTGCCGGGCCCGACGACCTCGCCTACCTGATCTACACCTCCGGCACCACCGGCACCCCCAAGGGCGTCCCCGTCACCCACCGCGCCCTGGTGTTCACCCTCGACCGGGTCGTCCACGCCTACGGCCTCGCCCCCGGCGAACGCGTGCTGCAACTCGCCGCGCTCGGCTTCGACACCGCACTGGAGCAGGTCTTCGCGACCCTGCTCGCCGGGGCCACCCTCGTCCTCGGCGGCGGCCGCACCTGGGCGCCCACCGAACTCGTCCACCGGATGCGCGGACTCGGCCTCGCCGTCGCCGACCTCACCCCCGCCTACTGGCACCACGTGCTCACGCTGCTCCCGCCCGGCGGGCCCGGCCCGGAGGGGCTGCGGCTGGGCGAGGTCGGCGGGGACCGCCTGCACGCCCACGACGGCCGCCGCTGCCTGGTCCGGCGGCCCGGCGGCCGG
>NZ_JBHWIJ010000142.1:16923-17504 GCF_042732255.1 Kitasatospora sp. NPDC059803
GCCCCCCGTGCATCCGTCCCCCCCCCCGGGGGGCGCCGCGCCGGGGGGGGGGGGGGGGGGGTGCGGGGGGGGGCGCCGTCGCCCCCCCCCCCCACTGCCGCAGCTGCCTGGACCGGCTGCCCGGCGTCCGGCTGGTCAACGCCTACGGGGTCACCGAGGCCGCCGTCACCTCCACGCTCTGCGAGGTCACCCCCGCCCTGCTGGACGCCGGCGGCCCGGGTGGCCCGGCCGCGCCGGTGCCGATCGGCCGCCCGCTGCCCGGCGTGCGGGTGCACGTCCTGGACGCCCGACTGTCCCCCGTAAGGCCCGGCGAGAAGGGCGAGATCCACCTCGGCGGGCCCGGCCTCGCCCGGGGCTACTGGCGCGCCCCCGCGGCGACCGCCGAGGCCTTCGTCCCCGACCCGTACGCGCCGGTGCCCGGCGAGCGGATGTACCGCACCGGCGACGCCGGGCGCTGGCGGGCCGACGGGCAGCTGGAGATCCTCGGCCGCTTCGACGACCAGGTGAAGGTGCTCGGCCACCGCGTCGACCCCGCCGAGATCGAGGCGGCCCTCGCCGCCCACCCCGACGTCCGGCAGGCC
>NZ_JBHWIJ010000142.1:17514-20363 GCF_042732255.1 Kitasatospora sp. NPDC059803
TCGCCCCCCACCGGTCGCGGGCGCGCCCCCCCGGCCGCGCCCCCCCCCCCCGCGCGGCGCCCCCCCCGCCCCCCCCCCCCCCCCGCCCGCCCCCCCCCCCCCCCGCCGGCGGCGACCCCGACGGGGGCCGCGCGCTCACCGCCTACTACACGCTCGCCGACCACGCCGACGCCGCGGCCGGTGCCGGGGCCCGCCGCGACCGGCTCCGCGCCTACCTGGCCGAACGGCTGCCGGAGTACATGCTCCCGGCCGCCTTCGTGGCGCTGGACCGCATGCCGCTCACCCCGGCCGGAAAGGTCGACCGCCGCCGGCTGCCGCACGCCGAGCCGCGCACCTCGGGACGGGCCGACGCGGGCGGCACCGGGGCGGCGGGCGGCGGGGGAGCCGTCGAGGACGCCATCGGGCAGCTGTGGGCCGAACTGCTCGGCGTCGAGGACGTCGGCCCCGCCGACGACTTCTTCGCGCTCGGCGGCAACTCGCTGCTGGCCATGGAGATGCTCGCCCGCGCCCGGATCATGCTCGGTCTCGACGTCACCCGCGTCCGCGCCCTCACCCGCGCCCTGCTGCGCGACGCCACCCTGCGCGCCTTCGCGGCCGCCGTCCAGGCCGCCCGCGCCGACGGCGCCGGCCCCAGCCCCAGCCCCGGCCCCGGCCCCGGCGAGGCCGCCGTCGACTGGGTCGCCGAAGCCCGGCTCGCCCACCCCGTCCAGCAGTCCTGGAGCCCGGCGCCCAGCCGCGCCGAACCCGCCGAGATCCTGCTCACCGGCGCCACCGGCTTCTGCGGCGCCCACCTGCTGCACGCCCTGCTCGCCACCACCCGGGCCCGGATCCACTGCCTGGTCCGCGCCCCCGACGAGGAGCACGCGCTGGAACGCCTGCGCGCCGCCCAGCAGCGCTTCCTGCGGCACGACCTCACCGACACCCGGGTGGTGCCGTTGGTCGGCGACCTCGCCGCACCCAGGCTCGGGCTGACGCAACATCAGTTCGAGGGGCTGGCAGGGACTTTGGACGCCGTCCACCACCTCGGCGGGCAGGTCAACTTCCTCTACCCGTACCACCAGCTGCGCGCGCCCAACGTCGGCGGCACCCGCGAGATCATCCGCCTCGCCGGGCTCAGCCGGGGCGTGCCCGTGCACTACCTGTCCACCCTCGCCGTGCTGGCCGGCTTCGGCGCGGCCGGCGTCCGCGAGGTCACCGAACGGACCCCGCTCGCCCACCCCGACCGGCTCGGCGTCGGCTACGTCGAGAGCAAGTGGGTCGCCGAACAACTGCTGCACGAGGCGGCCGCCGCCGGGCTCCCGGTCACCGTGCTGCGCACCAACGACGTCACCGGGGACCTCGCCACCGGCGTGATGAACACCGGCACCGAGATCTGCGCGCTCATCGCGTACCTGGCGGACAGCGGCACCTGCCCGGACGTGCTGTTGCCGCTCGACTTCGTCCCGGCCGACCGCTTCGCGCGCGCCGTCGCCCACATCGCCGCCCACGCCCCCGCCGACGGCGAGGTCTACCACCTCACCTCGCCGCGCCCCGCCGACCTCGCCGACCTCGCCGAACGGCTCCGGGCCCGGGGCCACCCGATCGCCGAACTCCCTTACGGTGACTGGGTGCAGGGCCTGGTCCGGTTCGCCGCCGGGCACCCCGCCCACCCCGTCACGCCGTTCGTCCCGCTGTTCGTCGACCGCGCCCCCGGATCGGCGCTGTCGATCAGCGAGCTGTACTTCCGGCCCGTCTTCCCGCTGTTCGACCGCGCCAACACCAATGCCGCGCTCGCCGGCAGCGGGATCGACCTGCCCGCCGTCGACGCCGGCCTGCTCGACCACTACCTGGAGCGGCTGGCGGCGGAGGGCTTCCTCGGGCCGCCGGCATGAGCCCCTTCGACGGGCTGGACGTCCAACGCGGGCCCGGGGACGGGCCGGTGGCGTTCGGCGCCGGTCTCGGCGCGCCGGACCTGCTGGCGGCGTACCGCCGCGGCCTGTTCCCGATGCCCGCGGCGGACGAGTACGCCGGCGCCTACAACGAGGCGCGCTACGAACAGGCCGTCGAGGCGGGCGAGGTGATGCTGCTGCCCGGCGGGGACGACCCGTACGCGCTGGCCTGGTGGTCGCCCGACCCCCGGCCCGTCCTGCCGCCCGACGGCGTCCGGCTCGGCAGTCGCCTCGCCCGGCGGCTGCGCCACCGGCCGCAGTGGTGGACCAGCGCCGACCGGGCCTTCGGCGAGGTGCTGGCCCGCTGCGCCGAGGGCCGCCAACCAGCCTGGCTGACAGCGGAGTTACGGGCCGCACTGGAGCAGCTGCATGTGCTCGGGGCCGCCCACAGCGGCGAGGTGTGGGAGGGCGAGGAACTGATCGGCGGGGTGTTCGGCGTCGCCGCCGGGCCCGTCCTCAGCCTCGACTCGATGTTCCACCGCCGCCCCGACGCCGCCCGCGTCGCCGTCGCCGACCTCGGGGCGCGCTTCGGCGCGGCCGGCGGGCGGCTGCTCGACGCCCAGTGGGACAGTCCGCACATCCGCAGCCTCGGCGCCGAGCCGGTACCCCGCTCCCGGTACCTGGCCGAGCTGGCGGCGGACGCCGTGGTGGGCCCGCTGCCGGGAGCTCCGCTGCCCGTGGCCCGGCTGGTCTGACCTGCGCCTTTTACCCTGCTTGGCCTGTCTTCGACAAACTTATTCCCCGTCAGTAACATGACGCCGCGTGTTCAAAAGCTCCATAGGCAGGGCCCTCGGCCCCGCTCTCCTCACCCTCGCCCTCGCCGGGGTCGCCGCCTGCGGGCCGACCACCTCCGGCACTCCGCAGGCCGCCGCCGGCACCACCGAAGCGGCCGTCACCACCGGCACGACCACGACCACGACC
>NZ_JBHWIJ010000143.1:0-20049 GCF_042732255.1 Kitasatospora sp. NPDC059803
GGGGGCCCCGCGACACACTCGCCCCCCCCCCCCGCCCGTGGCGGGGCCGTCCGAGGACTCAGTGGATGATGCCGGTGCGCAGCGCGACCGCGACCATCCCGGCGCGGTCGCCGGTGCCCAGCTTGCGGGCGATCCGGGCGAGGTGGCTCTTGACGGTGAGTGCCGACAGGCCCATCGCCACCCCGATCGCCTTGTTCGACTGTCCTTCGGCGACCAGCCGCAGCACCTCGACCTCACGGCCCGACAGCTCGCGGTAGGCGGACTGCTGCGTGCCCGGCGCACCGGGCGCACCGGGGGCTCCGTGGGTTCCGTGGGCGCCCGGCGCACCCACGGCGCCCGGCATGCCCGGCATGCCGGGGCGGCGCATCCGCCCGGCCAGCCCGGCGGCGCCGAGCGGCAGGCCCGGGCGGCCGGGCATCGCCACGTTGGTGCGGGTGCCCGTGACGACGTATCCCTTGACGCCGCCGGCCAGCGCGCTGCGCACGGCGCCGATGTCGTCGGCGGCGGACAGGGCCAGGCCGTTGGGCCAGCCCGCGGCGCGGGTCTCGGCGAGGATGGTCAGGCCGGAGCCGTCCGGCAGGTGTACGTCGGCGACGCAGATGTCGCGCGGGGTGGAGACCCGGGGGCGGGCCTCGGCGATCGAGGACACTTCGATCACGTCCCGGACGCCGAGCGCCCACAGATGGCGGGTGACGGTGTTTCGGACACGGGGATCGGCGATGACCACCATGGCGGTGGGCTTGGTCGGCCGGTAGGCGACCACGTTTGCGGGGTGCTCAAGAAGGACCGACACCAGGCCTCCTGCGGGGAGTGGCGGACGGAACCCCGAGGGGGCGGTCGGAGTGTTCCGCGTTCGGAAAGGGTCACAGTCTGCTTCGGCAGCTACCGTGCCCGGCTTTAGCGAAAGATCACGATCTAGTGAGTAACAATACGGACAAATCGCGCATATGAGTGATGCGACCCGTCCTGAATTCGCACAAAATCGATCAGATCTGGTGCTGATCGGTCGGTTTCAACCGGTTAATTGACCCAGAGCGGGATCGAAGTCACACTCCGTCAGCCCTGGGGGTGGCATCGGGGCCGCCGGGGCCGCCCGGCCCGGGGCGCCACTCCTCAGTGCGAACGAGGACGCCGCCGCGCGGGCATCGGGACCACCCCACCGAGTGACGGCACATCGGCCGGCGCCTGCGGGGCCGGCGCGGCCGGCGGCAGGCCGGCGCTGATGCACAGCAGGTCCCCCCAGGCCGCCAGGTGCCGCTCGAACCGGCCGTCGGCCGGCGTCCAGGAGGCCCGGATCTCGATCTCGGTCGAGGACGGGCGGTCCGCCAGCCCGCCGAAGTACTGCGAGGCGCAGTGGCTCACCGTGCCGGACGGCTCCGCGTACCCGGCCCCGTGCGCCTGCAGCGAGTCCAGCAGCCAGGCCCAGCCGACCTCCGAGAGCATCGGGTCGCCGGCCATCTCCGGCTCCAGCTCCGCCCGGGTCATCGTCACCACCCGGAACTCCCCGTTCCAGGCCTCCTGCCCGGCCGGGTCGTACAGCAGCACCAGCCGGCCGTCCGCCAGCTCCTCGCCGTCCACCTCCACCGAGGCGGTCACCGCGAACGCGTACGGGGCCAGCCGGCGCGGGGCCGGCGCGGGGGAGAGCTGGATCTCGGGCCGCAGCCGGGCGCCGTCGAGGGCCTCCACGGCGGCCCGGAACTCGCTCGGAGCCCCCTCCCGACCTGTTCCGCCACCTGCTCCGCCACCCTGCGCGGGGTGCCCGCCGACCGCTGCCATGACCCGAAGACTAGGTCGAAAACCGCGGTTAAGGCCGCAACTTCCGTCCGAGCGGCGTGCCGGAACGGCAAACCCGGCCAGATCTTGGAGGAACCGACGAGACCGGCCGGGAAGAGCGCCCCGAGGCGCATGCGAAGATTTGGACCGTGAGCGAGACTACGGCAGACACCACGGCGGCCACCCCCGACGGCCGGCCCACCCCCGCGCGCCGCGGCGCCGCGCACGACTCCGCGTTCCTGCGCGCCTGCCGGCACGAGCCCGTGCCGCACACCCCGGTGTGGTTCATGCGCCAGGCCGGCCGCTCGCTGCCGGAGTACCTGAAGGTCCGCGAGGGCATCCCCATGCTGGAGTCCTGCATGCGGCCCGAGCTGGTCAAGGAGATCACCCTCCAGCCGGTCCGCCGGCACAAGGTGGACGCGGCGATCTTCTTCAGCGACATCGTGGTGCCGCTCAAGGCCGTCGGCATCGACGTCGAGATCAAGCCCAACGTCGGCCCGGTCATCGCCGACCCGATCCGCACCGCCGAGGACCTCAAGCGGCTGCGCCCGCTGGAGCCCGACGACGTCCCCTACATCACCGAGGCCGTCGGCCTGCTGGTGGACGAACTCGGCGAGACCCCGCTGATCGGCTTCGCCGGCGCCCCCTACACGCTGGCCAGCTACCTGGTCGAGGGCGGCCCGTCCAAGAACCACGAGCACACCAAGGCCATGATGTACGGGCAGCCCGAGCTGTGGGCCGCCCTGGTCGACCGGCTCGCCGACATCACCTCCACCTTCCTGAAGGTGCAGATCGAGGCCGGCGCCTCGGCCGTCCAGCTCTTCGACTCCTGGGTCGGCTCGCTCGCCCCCGACGACTACCGCCGCTCGGTCATGCCGTCCAGCACCAAGGTCTTCGACGCCGTCGCCTCCTACGGCGTGCCGCGGATCCACTTCGGCGTCGGCACCGGCGAGCTCCTCGGCCTGATGGGCCAGGCCGGCGCGGACATCGTCGGCGTCGACTGGCGGGTGCCGCTGAACGTCGCGGCCGAGCGGGTCGGCCCCGGCAAGGGTCTCCAGGGCAACCTCGACCCGGCCGTGCTGTTCGCCCCCACCAAGGTCGTCGAGACCAAGGCCCGCGAGGTGCTGCACGCCGCCCAGGCCCTCGGCACCAGCGGCCACATCTTCAACCTCGGCCACGGCGTCCTGCCGTCCATGGACCCGGACGCCCTCTCCCGTCTCGTCGCCTTCGTCCACGAGGCCAGCGCCCGCTGACCCCGGCGGCGGGCTCCCTCCCGGCCGGGAGGGGGCCCGCCGTGGTCAGTCCTCGCCCAGTCCTCGTTCAGTCCTCCGCGGGCCCTTCCTGCGGGCCGGACTCCGGGGGCGGCGCGGCCGCCGGGCGGCGCCGGCGCCACAGCCGGTACAGCAGCGCCCCCGGGACGCCCAGCACCAGCAGGAACGGCGCCACCGCCGCGAGCCCCACCGCCAGGGCGCGCACGATCGCCACCAGTACGTGCCAGCCGCCGCCCAGCGCGGAGCCGACCGACGCCCCGAAGCCCTCGCCGCCACCCTTCGGCGGTCCCGGGGTGGGCGTCGGCGAGGCGGCCGCACGGCGCACGTCCAGCGTGACGGTCGAGAGCGAGGTCTTGCCGGCCAGCTCCTTCTGCTGCTTCTGCAGCGACTCCAGATCGGCCTCCCGGCGGCTCAACTCGGCCTCCAGCGTGGTCACCTCGCTCAGCGACTTCGCCTGCCCCATCAGCGCCCGCACCCGCTCCACGCTCGCCTGCTGGGTCTGCACCCGGCTCGCCACGTCCGCGACCTGCTGGGTCAGGTCGTCCGCCTGGCTCCTGCGGGACACCACCTGGCCCAGCGCGGCCAGCTGGTCCAGCGTCTGCTGGTACGCGGCGGAGGGGATCCTCAGCGTCAGCTGGCCGCCCGCCTCGCCCCCCGCCGTGCTCCCCGACCCGCCCTCCACCGCGCCGGAGACCGACTCGGCGCCGACGTAGCCGCCCGCGGCCGCCGTCAACTCCCGGGCCTTCGCCAGCACCTGGGCGACGTCCCCGGTCCGCAGCGTCAACTGCGCGGTGTACGCGATCAGCCGGTTGTCCGCGACCGGCTGGGCGCTCGCCCCCGCCGCCGGCGCCGTCCCGGCGGCGCTCGGCGCGGCCGCCGGTGCCGCCGGTGCCGCCGGTGCGACGGCGTCCGCCTTCGCCGCCTCCCCCGCCCGGTCCGCACCGCCTGCGCTGCACGCCCCGACCAGCAGCACGCCCGCGGTCGCTACCGCCAGCGCCCCCGCCCCTGCCCGTCTCCCCATTCCGAAGCCCTCCCCAAGTCCGTTGTGAGATCTCCCCATTGGACGAAGGAACGCCCCGGGCGGACCCCGCCGGAAGGTCGCGACTCGATCACAGCTCGGCAGCGGACCGGACAACCTCGATGCCCGCCCGCCGCAGCAGCGCCGCCGTCACCCCGTCCCCGGGGCGCAGCTCCCCGGTGAACGTCCCGTCGTACACCCGCCCGCAGCCGCACGACGGGCTGCGCGCCATCAGCACCGCCCGCCGCGCCCCCGCGGCCTCGGCCGCCGCCAGCGCCGCCCGGGCCCCGGCCACGAACTCCGCCGTACAGTCCGCGCCCGTCGCGTCCACCACCCGGGCCCGCCCGTCCAGCACGTCCGCGCCGTCCCCGCCCACGATCTCCGCCGCGGGCCGCGGGGTCGGCAGCCCGCCCGCCCCCTCCGGGCACACCACCACCGCCCGCCCCGCCTCGACCAGCCCCACCACGTCCGGCGAGGTCTTCGCCCGCCCGTCGTACCGACACGGCACCCCGGCCAGACACGCACTCACCACGATCGGTTCCATGGACCGACCTTACGGGGTGTGCCCGATCCGCTACGTTGGGGCCATGGATGAGCTGCCGGAGTGGATGTACGCACCCCGAGTCGAAGGCTGGTTCGCCGAGGACCTCGACCACCTGCCCGATGCGCCCAAGCACACCGAACTCATCGACGGCGCCCTGGTCTTCCGCAGCAGGCCCCAGTCGTTCTGGCACAGCCATGTCGGGTCGCAGCTGACCGCAGCACTGGACGGGCTGGTGCCGGCCGGGCAGCGGGCGACCGGGGGCATGACGATCACGCTGGACCGGCGCAGCCGCCTGGAGTCGGATGTGCTGGTCACCGACGCGGACTTCGACCCCGATCGGACCTGGTTCGCGCCCGGCGAGGTCCCGCTCGTGGTCGAGGTCGTCTCCCCGGAGTCCGCGCACCGCGACCGTACGGTCAAGGTCCGCAAGTACGCCGAGGCCGGGATCCCGCACTACTGGATCGTCGAGGAGGAGGACGGCCTGCCGGTCGTGCACGTCTTCGAGCTGGAGCCGGCGACGTCCTCCTACGTCCCGGCCGGGACCTTCCGCGGCAAACTCGAACGCCCGGTGCCGTTCCCGATCACGATCGATCTGGACGGGCTGGTGCCGAGCGGGCGGCGTGCAGCGGATTGAGGGCCCGGTGTAAAGACCTGCGAGACTGCGAGGCATGTCGGATGCACAGGTCGTCGTCGTCGGTGGTGGGATCGCGGGGCTGGCTGCGGCCGCTTTTCTGAGCGGGGCCGCCGGGGGGCCGGTGCGGGCGCGGGTGACGCTGCTGGAGGCGTCGGAGCGGGTCGGCGGGAAGCTGCGGGGCGGCGAGGTCGGCGGGGTCCGGGTGGACCTGGGGGCCGAGTCGATGCTCGCGCGGCGGCCGGAGGCGGTGGAGCTGGCCCGGGCGGTCGGGCTGGGCGAGGAGTTGGAGCCGCCGACCACCGCGAAGGCCTCGATCTGGACGCGGGGCGCGCTGCGCCCGCTGCCGGGCGGGCAGGTGATGGGCGTCCCGGGCGATCTGGACGCGCTGGCGGCCTCCGGGGTGCTCACCGCCGAGGGGCTGGAGCGGGCCCGGCACGAGGGCGCCACCGAGGTCGGGGACGACGTGGCGATCGGCCGCTACGTCGCCGACCGGCTGGGCCAGGAGGTGGTGGACCGGCTGGTCGAGCCGCTGCTGGGCGGCGTCTACGCCGGGCGGGCCGAGGAGATCTCGCTGCGCGCCGCCGTGCCGCAGCTGCTGGCGATCGCGCGGGGCGGCGGCTCGCTGGTCGACGGGGTGCACGAGCTGGCCTCGCGGCCGAAGGTGGTCGGCACGCCGGTGTTCCAGGGCCTGCGCGGCGGGCTCGGCACCCTGCCGGAGGCCGTCGCCGCCGCCTGCCGGAAGGCGGGCGTGGACCTGCGCACCGGCACGTCGGTGGACGGGCTGCACCGCACCCCCGGGGGCTGGCGGGTGGTGACCGGCGGCGGCGAGGTGTTGCACGCGGACGCCGTGGTGCTGGCCGTCCCGGCGCCGGCCGCGGCCCGGCTGCTGCGCGCGGACGCGCCGGCGGCGGCCGCCGAGCTGGACGCCGTCGAGTACGCGGGCATGGCGCTGGTGACCCTGGCGTTCCGCCGGGCCGACCTGGCGGAGCCGCCGGCCGGCAGCGGGTTCCTGGTGCCGCCGGTGGACGGGCGGCGGATCAAGGCGTCGACCTTCTCCTCCAACAAGTGGGGCTGGCTGGAGCGTTCCGCCCCGGACGCGTTCCTGCTGCGCACCTCGCTGGGCCGCTACCGCGAGGAGGAGGCGCTGGAGCTGCCGGACGAGGAGCTGGTGGCCCGGTCGCTGGCGGACCTCGGGGAGGCGATCGGCCTGACCGCCCGGCCGTACGACACCGCCGTCGCGCGCTTCCGGGCGGGCCTGCCGCAGTACCCGGTGGGCCACCTGGACCGGGTGGCCCGGATTCGGGCGGCGGCCGCCGGGGTGGGGGGACTGGCGCTGTGCGGCGCCGCGTACGACGGGGTCGGCATTCCGGCCTGCATCGGCTCGGCGGCCGCCGCGGTGGCGGCCCTCGACAAACTGTTGACCCCGGCAACCGGGGAAGGTTCCACGGAGAGGACAATGGGCGCATGACTGAGACCGTTGAGCGGCAGCCGGAGCAGCAGCCCGAGAAGAAGAAGGCGCGCGACCTGAACCAGGTCATCCGCTACACCATGTGGTCGGTGTTCAAGCTCAAGGGCACGCTGCCCGAGGACCGCACGGCCCTGGCCGCCGAGGTGGACGAGCTGTTCGCCCAGCTGGCCGCGAAGGACGTGACGGTGCGCGGCACGTACGACGTGTCCGGTCTGCGCGCGGACGCCGACCTCATGGTCTGGTGGCACGCCGAGGACTCGGACGACTTGCAGGAGGCGTACAACCGCTTCCGCCGCACGGGCCTCGGCCGCCAGCTGGAGCCGGTCTGGTCCAACATGGCGCTGCACCGCCCCGCCGAGTTCAACAAGTCGCACATCCCGGCGTTCCTCGCCGACGAGCGCGCGCGCGACTACGTCTGCGTGTACCCGTTCGTCCGCTCCTACGAGTGGTACCTGCTGCCGGACGCCGAGCGGCGCGCGATGCTCTCCGAGCACGGCCAGATGGCCCGCGGCTACCCGGACGTGCGGGCCAACACGGTGGCCTCGTTCGCGCTCGGCGACTACGAGTGGCTGCTCGCCTTCGAGGCGGACGAGCTGCACCGCATCGTCGACCTGATGCGCGACCTGCGCCCCTCCCGGGCCCGGCTGCACGTCCGCGAGGAGGTGCCGTTCTTCACCGGCCGCCGCAAGCCGGTCAGCGAGCTGCTCAACGGCCTGGCCTGAGTTCCGCGGGATCGGTGAACGGGGTCCGCTTCGGCGGGCCCCGTTTCGCGTGTCACGTCCGGTGGGGGCGGAGGGCGGCGCGCAGGCGGGGGTCGGGGAGGACGGCGGGGCCGTTCATGGCGACGGCGGTGAGCAGTTCGCGCTCCTCGTCGTCGGCGAGGCCGTGCTGGCGGGCCGGGCGGACCTCGCGCAGCACCTCCTGGCCGACCGGGGACGCCCAGCGGGTGTAGGGGTAGACGTCGACCCGGGCCATCAGCAGGGTGCCCGAGGTGAGCACCAGCGGCAGCGAGAACCAGGCGAGCGGGGCGACGGTGTCACCGCCGGTGAAGCCGGTGAGGGCCAGCGCGGCGGCCAGCAGGAGGAGCGTCAGCAGCAGCGCGTGCCGTACCTGCCGGACCACCAGGACGGTGCTGCGCTGGACCAGGGCCGGGGTGGCCAGGCCGGCCAGCGAGAGCCGGGCGCCGATCTCCAGGACGGTCGGGTGCTCGGCCATCGCCCGGCGCAGCCCGTCGGTGCGGCACTGGCCGTCGGGGCCGACGGTGACGATGACCGCGCGTTCCAGGCGGCTGCGGCCCCGGGGGTCGACCACCGTCGTCCAGCCGGTGTGCGCCAGGTGCAGCCGGCCCCGGCCGGCCATCAGGACGAGGGCGAGTTCGACCACCCGGTCCGGGCCGCCGGCCAGGTAGGCCGTCTCGTACAGCCCGATCCCGACGGCCTCGGGCGGGCGCAGGCCGTCCGCCTCGGCCAGGGCGTCGGCGGTGGCGGTCGTCCGGACGAGCCGGAGACACGAGAGGACCGCCGCGACGCACGCCGGTATCAGGAACAGCAACCACATGGGCTTGTTGTATGCCTGGGCCGACGGCGCGGGGAACGGCTTCCCGGACCGCGATACCGAACTGTGACGTCAGGAGCCGCAGCCGCCGCCGCCACCGCAGCTCGACGAGGACGACCCGCAACTGGACGAGGACGACCCGCAGCTCGACGAGGAGGAGCCGCAACTGCTGGAGCCGGAGCCGCAGCTGGAGGACGAGGATCCGCAGCTGCTACTGCTTCCCCCGCAGCCGGAGGAGCCGGAGTGGGAGGAGCCGCACCAGGCCGTGGAGCCCCCGCAGGAGGACCCGGACGAGCTGCACGAGCTGGGGGGAAAGCTGCTGGAGGAGCCCGTCGAGGAGGAGGCGGCGTAGGAGCTCGCGGCGGCCGACTTCATCGCCTCGTCCTGGGCGGCCGCGGCCAGCATCGCGGACTGCAGCTCGTCGTCCTCCAGCCCGGCGGCGGCCAGCCCGCCGAGCGCGAGGGCGCCCAGCAGCACGCCGCCGGTCGTCTTCGGCGACAGGCCGGCGCTCGGCGTCCACGGCGTGCCGACCTTCATCAGGGAGAGCTGGCGCCGCCCGGCCGGGGTGATCCGGCCCTTGACCGGCCAGGTGACGAGCAGGCTCATCCCGCCGAAGACCAGGAGCACCACCGGGACCCACGGCGCGGGGCGGTCGGAGCCGGCGCCGCCGTCGTCCAGCACGTGGGCGAGGACGGTCGAGACGGCGACGCCGAGCAGCGCGAGCCAGAGCAGCCGCCGGGCGGTGCGGGCCCGCCGCAGCCGCTCGGGGCGGCGCATCAGGCCGCGGTCGGCGAGCCGGTTGCCGATCTCCTGCACGGCGGCGGAGCGCATCACGGCCCGGCGCAGCGGGGCGAGTTCACGGCTGCCGCCCGGGCCGACGGCGTCCAGGACGGCCTGGTCGACGGCGTCGTACGGCTTGTGCCCGGTGAGGGTGACCAGGCCGGCGCGGCTGATCACGGCCCGCTCGGAGAGGTGCATCCGGATCAGGGCGGTGTCGAAGACCCGGCCGGGGCCGCCGGACAGGAAGGCGGTGTCCATCAGCGGCAGGCCGCGGCCCGGCAGGCCCCGGACGTGTGCGACGTGGCCGACCCGATGCTTGGTCCGGGCCGCGTACAGCGAGGCCGCCACCAGCAGGACGGCGGGGATGACGAAGTAGGTGTTGTGCCACATGGGCGGGTTCCCCCCGAAGGTGTGCGGTGAAGACGGGTGCTCAGCGCCTGCTCAGCGCCTGCTCAGCGCCTGCTCAGTGCCTGCTCAGTGCCTGCTCAGTGCCGCAGGGCTCGGCGCAGGCGGGCGAACGCGCCGGGCGGCCGCTCGGCGGCCGGGTGGAGCCACTGTTCCAGGGCCCGGCGGTGGTCGGCGGCGAGCGGGCCGCCGTCGGCGAGTGCCCAGGCGGCGAAGGCCCGGGCGTCGGTGCGGTAGCCGCCGGTCTGCGGGTGCCGGCGGGCGTAGTCGAGGAACAACGGCCCGTACGGCCGGCCGAGCAGGCGGGGCAGTTCGGGGGCCACCTTGGCGACGGTGTCCCGCCGTTTGGTGGCCAGGCCGGTGGACTGGGCGCGGACCTGGTCCGGGTCGAAGCCGGGCGGGACTGGCCCGCCGGCCACCAGGGCGGCGAGCAGGTCCTCCTGGCGCCGCGCCAGCCGGGCGCGGGTGCCGCTCGGGCACGCGCCCGCCGCGGTCTCCCGGGGCTCGGTGCGGGGGGCCGGTGGGGCCGTCCGCGGGGTGCTCCCCTCCAGCACCCGGCGGATGGCGTCCAGTTCGCCGGCCAGCTCGCTGGGCGGCGGGAAGGCGGCGTCCCGTTCCAGCAGGACGCCGGGTGGTGCGACCCGTGCGCAGAGTTCGGCCAGGACCTCCAGCACCGGTTCGGTGACGGGGTGGGCGTGGGTGTCGTGCCAGACGCCGTCGACCAGGGTGCCGCCGGCGACGTGGACGTAGGCGAGCGCCTCCAGCGGCAGGCGGTCCAGTTCGGCGGCCGGGTCGATGCCGAGGTTGACCCGGTTGGTGTGCAGGTTGGCGACGTCGATCAGCAGCCGGACGCCGGTCCGCTCGACCAGTTCGGCGAGGAACTGCCCCTCGGTCAGCTCGTCGTCGGGCCAGGCCAGCTGGGCGGCGATGTTCTCCAGTGCGAGCGGCACCGGGAGTTGGTCCTGGGCGATCCGGACGTTCTCGGCGATCACCCGCAGCGAGTCCCGGGTGCGGGGGACGGGCAGCAGGTGGCCGGCCTCCAGGCCGCCGGCCCGGACGAACGCCAGGTGCTCGGTGACCAGCGGGGAGCCGAGGGCGAGCGCCGCCCCGGCGAGCTTGGCGAGCCGGGCGGGGTCGGGCAGGTCGGCGCCGCCGAGGCCGAGCGCCACGCCGTGCGGGATGACGGTGACGCCGCGGGCGCGCAGGACCGTCAGGGACTCGGGCAGGTGGTCGGCGCAGATGTTCTCGGCGACCACCTCGACCCAGTCCAGGCCGGGTTGGCGTTCGACGACGGTGTCGATCTCGCTGCGCCAGCCGAGGCCGACGCCGAGGCGGGGTGTGCCGCCCCGCGCCGGGGTGGCGGAGCCGGGCAGGTCCAGGGCAGGGGAGGTCATCGGTTCGCCCCCTTTCGGAGGGCCGGGTGGGGAGGCCGTCGGGTGGTGCGGGCTTCGTCGCCAGGACCGCGCGGCCGTGTTGCTGAGGATGTCCCCGGGTGGGGCGGCTGCCAAGCCCCGCCCGGTCTTCTCAGAGCATTATTTGAGCTTGCCGCCGCGGGGGTGAGGGACTTTGGTCCCGAGCCGGGGCCGTTGCCGCAGGTGAGGCGCACCGGCGAGGGAAAATTCGCAGGCGCCGGACGGGCGGGCGGGGCTAGCGTGGGAACCCATGACTTCTTTGACGATCCGTGACTTCCGCCCCGACGACGCCGAGGCCGTGGCCGCCGCCCACCGGGCCGGGCGCGAGCACCTGGTGATGACCTCCGAGGCCCTGCTCTGGATGAACGGCCGGCAGAGCCCGGGCGAGCACTTCCGCACCTTCGTCGCCGAGCTGGACGGCCGGGTGGTCGGCGCGGTGCGCTGTGCGGCGGTGCTCGGGACGACGACCGCCGGCGTCGGGTACGCCAACGGCAGCGTGCTGCCGCGGTTCCGGCGGCGCGGCGCGGCGACCGCGCTGCTGGCCGCGGCCGAACGGCACCTGGCCGGGCACGGGGTGAGCGAGCTGCACACCTGGCTGGACGACGAGCCCGCCTCGCTGGCCTTCGCCGCCGCCCGGGGCTACGAGCTCGGGCGCGCGGCGCAGTTCGGCGGACGGGACTTGGCGCTGCCGCTGCCGCAGGCGCCCGTACGGCCGGCCGGCGTCGAGCTGCGCCCGGCCGCCGACTGGGCGGCCGACCCGCGCCCGCTGTTCCTGGTCGAGGCGGACGCCGTCCGGGACGAGCCCGGCGAGGTGCCGATGGACGCCCTGGAGTACGAGGACTGGCTGCGGGGCGACTGGGCCCGGCCGGACCTGGACCGGGCACTGACCGTCGTCGCCGTGGTGGACGGCGAACCGGCCGCGTTCAGCATGGCGCAGACCGACGGGGTGGACCGCTACTGGTCCGCGTTCACCGCCTGCCGCCGGGAGTTCCGCGGGCGCGGGCTGAGCAAGCTGGCCAAGCTGGAGTCGCTGCGCCTGGCGGCCGCGGCGGGCTACCGGCGCGCGTACACCTCCAACGACGAGACCAATGCGCCGATGCTCGCGATCAACGCGTGGCTGGGGTACGAGCGGTGCGCCGGGGAACGCAAGGGGATCAAGCGCTTGAAGTGACGCGGGGTGCGGCAATCCTGACGGTCGGAATTGCCGCGAGGGGGGTATTTCCGGCCACGGAGGGGACTTAACCAGGGCACACAGTTCGTGGTCGAGTCTTTCTCCGTGGGGATGATATGGAGATCCTGCTCCAGGTGTTCATCGCATCGGTTCCGGCCGTGATCGGCTTCCTCGCGGCCCGCTCCCTCGCCCGGACCAGACTGTTCCTGCGCTACGGCTTCCTGCGGGCGCTGCTGGCGCCGTACAGCCGGGTGCAGATCATCACGCCGAGCATCGAGGTCGCGGAGTTCGCCTTCACCACGGACGGCTGCCAGCTGACCAGCCGCGGGCCGAAGAACGTGCTGTTCATGCCGATGGCCGAGGCCAGGGCGATAGCGGGGCTCACCGACCTGCTGCGGAAGGTCAACCGGAAGGCGACGATCGAGCTGGTGGTGGCCGGCGCGCAGGATCCGCGGATGCCGACGTTCTCGATCGGGGGCCCGAGCGTCAACTCCTATTCCGGTGGCGTGCTGGACGCGGTGTTCCCGGATTTCGCCATCGAGTACCCGGACGAGGCCCGTGCCCGGTGGGGCGCAATGACCTTCGAGGCGCTGTACAACCCGGCCGGGGAGCTGATCCGCGACCACGGTTTCATCTTCGTGACCCGCACGCCCCGGCAGGCGCCCTGCGTCGTGCTCTGCGGGGTGTTCGCCTTCGGTTCCGCGATGGCGGTGGAGGCGTTGACCGCGGCGAGCCGCAACTCCCCGCTGGCGGCGCTCTTCCGCTCGGGGGAGAAAGGATTCGTCGCGGTGGAGGGGCGGGTGATAGGCCTGGACACCGTCGACGTCACGGTCGAGGTCTGTCGTACCCTGCCCGCGCCCCGGTCCGACGTTCCGTCGGGATTCCGGGGCGAGGTGTCCACGGGTCGTCCCGACGGTTGAGACGATTGGTCTCGACCACAGGGGGCGAAACCGGACAGCTCGGGAGAGTCTGGGGCAGTAACTCCTGGCGGCCGTACAGGTTTTGCCCCGCCCCTGACACACTTTGGGCATAATCGCGCACATGACGATCAACCGTGCGAACGTGAGCGCGATTGCCGAGGACCTGTACGTGTGGCTCCCCCCGAAGCGGGGCTGGGGCCTGGCCAACTGCGGACTGCTGGCCTCGGCGAAGACCGCGCTCTGGATCGACACCCCCTACGACCCCACCCTGGCCGGGGAGTTCCTCGCCGCCAGCCGCCGCCTGCTGCCGGCCGGGGTCGAGGTCGACCGGGTGATCGTCACCCACGCCAACGGCGACCACCTGTGGGGCGCCGGAGTCGTCCCGGACGCCGAGGTGATCTCCACCCGCGAGGCGCTGGAGCACATCCACTACGAGCCCACCCCGCAGCAGCAGCACGCCCTCGTCGTCGGCGGCGACCCGGACTCCCCGCTCGGCGGCTACCTCAGAGAGCACTTCGGACGGTTCGACTGGTCCGCCACCGACCCCGTGCACCCGGACACCGTCTTCACCGGCGAGCTGGAACTGCGGGTGGGGGAGTACCCGGTGCAGGTGACCGGCCTGCCCGCCGCCCACACCAGCGGCGACCTGATCGTCCACCTCCCGTACCAGCGTGCCGTCTTCACCGGCGACGTGATCTTCGGCTCGACCCCCGAGTACCCCGGCGACCACCCGGTGCACTGGGCCGGCCCGCTGGAGAACGTGATCACCGCCTGCGAGCGGATCCTGGCCACCGGCGCCGAGATCTTCGTCCCCGGCCACGGCCCCGTGCTCGACCGCGACGGCGTCCGCCACCACATCGCCTACCTGACGTACGTCCGGGAGCGCGCGCACGCCCTGCACACCGCCGGGATCCCCGCGCTGGACGCCGCCCGACGGGTGATCGCCGAGCAGCGCCACCCCGAACTCGGCCTGCCCGAGCGGCTGGTGCTCACCGTCGCCGCCGAGTACCGGCACCTGGACGGCACCGAGGTGCCGAACGTCCTGGAGGCCATGGGCCAGGTCGCCCAGGTGGCCCGCGAACTCTCCGAGGACGCCGCCCGCAGCCCGCGCCCGCGCGCCGCCGCCCGGGACTGACCGCCCGGGACTGACCGCCCGCCGCGCCCCGGCCGGACCACCACCGGCCCCCGGCCCGGCAGCAGCCGACCAGCCAGGACCCCCAGAGGACTCCCGAGGACTTCGATGACGCAGATCGCGCAGATTGCGCTGATCGCCCTGGCGCTGGTCGCCGCCGCGACGGCGGGCGTGCTCGCCCGCGGCCGGGCCCGGGCCCTCACCCGGGCGGTCGCCGCCGAGACCGCCCGCGGCCACGGCGAGGAACGCGCCCGCGCCGCCGAAGGCCGGCTGGCCCGCGCCGAGCAGCAACTGCGCGAGGCGCAGGAGGCCGCCCGGCGCGCCACCGAGGAGACCCACCACGCCGAGAGCCGCTACCGGGCCGCCGAGGAGCGCACCCGGGAGGCCGAGAGCCGAGCCCGCACCGCCGAGGACACCACCCGGGAGACCGACCAGCGGGCCGCCGCCGCGAGCACCCGGGCCGGGGAGGCCGAACGGCGGCTCACCGTCGCCGAGGAGCACACCGCCGCCCTGCTCGCCGAGATCGGCCACCTCGCCCAGGAACGGGTGGCCGCCACCGCCGTCCGGCTCAGCCACGCCAACGCCCCGCTGGTCGGCCCGCTGGACCCGCAGGCCGTCGGCCCCGAGGCCGTCCGGGCGCTGCAGTCCGTCCTGGACGCCGCCTCCGCCGCCCTCACCGACGAGCGCGAACGCGTCGACGCCGCCGCCCGCGCCGCCATGCGCGGCGCCACCTCCCGGATCCAGACGCTGCTCTACCAGATCCAGAGCCTGGTCCAGCAGCTCCAGCACGACAACGACGACCCCCGGCTGCTGGAGGTCGACTTCCGCAACGAGGTCGCGCTGCGCCGGATCCAGACCGTCGCCGTGCTCTGCGAAGCCTGGCCCGGCCTGGCCCGCACCGACTCGCCGCTCGCCGAAGTGGTGGTCGGCGCGCTCTCCCGGGTGCCCGGCTATGCCCGGATCAAGGTCGCCAACCACCTGCGCGAGCAGCGGCTCGCCGTGGTCGCCCGGGCCGCGGAGCCGCTGGCCATCACCGTCGCCGAACTCCTCGCCAACGCCTCCGCCTACTCGCACCCGGAGACCGACATCCCGGTCACCGTCCAGCAGGGCGGCCGTGGCGCGCTGGTGATCATCGACGACAGCGGCATCGGCATGGACGACGACCAGCTGCGCCGGGCCCGCCGACTGCTGGCAGGCCCGCCCGACGTCCTGCTCACCGAACTCGGCAACCCGCCCAAGACCGGCTTCGCGGTGATCGGCAAACTGGCTCGCCAGTACGGCTTCTCCTGCCACATCGAGCCCTCGCCGTACGGCGGGATGCGCACCATCCTGCGCATCCCGGCCGCGCTGGTGACCGTCGTCGACGACGAGCAGCCGCTGTCGGTGCTCACCCCGCTGCCGCTGCGGGCCGGCGCCGGCCCGGCCCCCGCGCCCACCGTCCAGGCCGTCCCGCCGATGCGCGACGCCGACGAGGGCGACGGGCCGCCCCCGCTCGCCGACCGGCACAACCAGCCGGGCCCGCACCCCGCGCCCGCCATCCACGCGGTGCCCGACGCGCCGGCCGGCCCCGCCGACCCGGTCGACGACGGCACCGGCCTGCCCAGCCGGCGGCGCCGCCGACCGGTCACTGCCGACGGCCCCGGCGCCCCCGAGCCCGCCGCCAGGCCGTCCGCCGTACCGGCCGAGCCGCCCGCCCGGGCCCCCGAGCGGACGCCCGAGCGCGCCGCCGCCCACTGGCAGGCGCTCCAGGAGGGCACCGACTCCGGCCGCGCCGCCGTGGCACAGGCCGCCCGCGGGACCAGCACGACCGGCGAGTCCAGCACGACCGGCGAGTCCAGCACGACCGCCGGGACCAGCCCGGCCGCCGGGACCAACACGACCGGCGAATCCAGCCCGACCGGCGGGAGCGGCCCGACCGCGGCCGCCCGCGACACCGGTGCCCGCACCACCGTCCGTCCGCCCGCCCCGACCCCCGAAGGAGCCGAGCAGTGACCAGCACGCCCAGCCCGACCACCACCGACGAGATCTCGTGGGTGCTGACCCCGCTGCTGGAGCTGCCGGGGGTGCTGCACGCGGTCATCGCCACCGGTGACGGCCTCGTCGAGGGAGCCTCCGACGGGCTCGACCGCGCCTCCGCCGAGCGGGTCGCCGCGATGACCGCCACCGTGCACGCCGCCGCCCGAGCGTTCACCAGCGCCTTCACCGACACCGAACGGCCCCGGCTGGCCCAGACCGTCGTCGAGTCCGACCTCGGCTACGCCGTCGTCGTCCCGGCCGGGGAGAACACCTCGCTCGCCGTGTTCACCTCCCCGGAGGCCCAACTCGGCAACGTGGCCTACCAGATGCAGGTGCAGGTCGCCGCCCTGGGTCGTGCCCTCGCGAGTCCGAGCCGGCAGCAGGACACCACCGTCCGATCATGACCGCCGTACCCCGCAGGCGGATGGTGCCCGCCTACCTGGCCACCGGCGGCCGCAGCCGCCCCGGCACCGCCGGCTTCGACCGGCTCACCGTGCTGTTCGCGGACCGCACCGAACCGCCCCGCGAGCTGGAACCCGAACACCAGCGGCTCTGGGAACTGCTGCGCCCCGGCGCGCTGACCGTGGTGGAGGCCGCCGCGCACCTGTGCCTGCCGGTCAGCGCCACCGTCTTCCTCGCGGCCGATCTGGTCGAGGCGGGCTGCCTGCGCGCCCGCGCGCCGATCCCGCGCGCCCAGCAGACCGACCGCTCCATCGTCGAGAGGCTCCTCGTTGGACTCCGTGCGCTCCGGTAGCCCGGCCGACCGGCCGAGCCGGGTGGGCTACCTGCCCGACCGGGACCAGACGCTGATGAAGCTGGTGGTGGCCGGCCCGTTCGGGGTCGGCAAGACGACGCTCATCCGCACCCTCTCCGAGATCGCCACCCTGCACACCGAGGAGGCGATGACCGAGACCGGACGGCCGGTGGACGACCTGGCCGGCCTGCCCGAGAAGGCCACCACCACGGTCGCCGTCGACTTCGGCCGACTGACCCTGCCCGGCAACCTCGTGCTCTACATGTTCGGCACCCCCGGTCAGCGCCGCTTCTTCCCGCTCTGGCAGGACATCGCCCGCGGCGCCCTCGGCGCGCTGGTGCTCGCCGACACCCGCCGGCTCGCCGACTCCTTCGAGATCATGGACATGGTCGAGGAGCAGGGCCTGCCCTACGCCGTCGCCGTCAACTGCTTCCCGGACGCGCCGGTCCACTCGATCGAGGTGCTGCGCGCCCACCTGGACCTGCACCCCACCACCCCGCTGCTGCTCTGCGACGCCCGCGAGCGCGGCGCCAGCCTGGACGCGCTGATCGCGCTGGCCGAGCACGTCCTCGACGGCCTGCCCGCCGCCCCCGCGAACGCCCCCGACCCCGCAGACCAGGTAGCGACCGTCCCTGCCGCCTCCGCCGCCGAGGAGCGCCCGTGACCACCGACACCCGCCCCACCCCGATCTACGGCCCGGTCTTCGCCGCCGACCCGCAGCTGGTCTACGACCGGCTGCGCCGCTACGGGGCCGTCGCCCCGGTGGAGATCGCACCCGGCGTCGAGGCCCTGCTGGTCACCGACTACCAGGCCGCCCTGGACCTGCTGCGCGACACCGACACCTTCTCCAAGGACTCCCGCGCCTGGCAGCGCACCGTCGCCCCCGACAACCCGCTGCTGCCGGTGCTCGGCTACCGCCCGACCGCCCTGTTCAGCGACGGCGAGGTGCACGCGCGCTACCGCGCGGTGATCACCGACGGCCTCGCCCTGCTCGAACCGCACCGGCTCCAGCGCCGGGTCGCCGAGGTCGCCCACCAACTGGTCGACCGCTTCGAGGCGGCCGGCACCGCCGACCTGATCGCCGAGTACGCCCGCCAGCTGCCGGCCTTCGTCCTCACCACCTGGTTCGGTGTGCCCGAGGAGCACAGCGCCCGGCTGGTCGCCGGGATCGCCGGGATGATCGAGTCCACCGAGAAGGCCGTCGTCGCGTACGGGGACCTCGTCGCGGTGGTCACCGCCATGGTCGCCGAGCGGCGCGAGCGGCCCCGGCACGACCTCACCTCCTGGTTCGTCACCCACCCGGCCGGGCTGGAGGACGACGAGGTGATCCGGCAGATCACCCTCACCATGATCGCCGGGCACGAGCCGACCACCAACCTGATCGGCAACGCCCTGCTGCGCCTGCTCACCGACGCCCGCTACGCCGGCTCCCTCATCGGCGGCGCGATGACCGCCTACCAGGCGATCGACGAGGTGCTCTGGCACGAGCCGCCGCTGGCCAACCTCTCCGCCCACTACCCGCGCTACGACATCACCTTCCACGGCCGGGAGATCCCAGCCGGCACCCTGGTGCTGGTCTCCTACGCGGCCGCCAACTCGCAGGCCGCGCCGCCCACCGACGGCACCGAGCTGCGCAGCGGCGAGAGCGCCCACCTGGCCTGGGCGGCCGGCCCGCACGGCTGCCCGGCCCGTGACCCGGCGCTGCTGATCGCGATCACCGCGATCGAGCAGCTGACCAGCCGGCTCAGCGACCTCGAACTGGCCACCCCGGCCGAGGAGCTGCTCTGGCGCCCCGGCCCGTTCCACCGGGCCCTGGTCCACCTCCCGGTCCGCTTCGCCCCGACGGCCTGAGCCCCGGTGCTCTGAGTGGTCCGAACCCGAGCGGTCCGAGCGGTTCGGGCCCTGGCGGCCGGGACGGACGAGGGCCCGGGTGTCCGTCCGTACGGAAACCCGGGCCCTCGCGGCGCGACCGGCCGGTGCTACTCGGCCGGCTTCAGCGTCAGCGAGACGCTGTTGATGCAGTACCGCTGGTCGGTCGGCGTGCCGTAGCCCTCGCCCTCGAAGACGTGGCCCAGGTGCCCGCCGCAGCGGGCGCAGCGCACCTCGACCCGGCGCATGCCGAGCGTGGTGTCCTCGATGTACTGGACCCGGTCCCCGGCCAGCGGCGCGTAGTACGACGGCCAGCCGCAGTGGCTGTCGAACTTGGCCTCGGAGCTGAACAGCTCCGCGCCGCAGGCCCGGCAGCCGTAGACGCCGACGGTCTTGGTGTCGGTGTACTCACCGGTGAACGGGCGCTCGGTGCCCGCCTCGCGGAGCACGTGGTACTCCTCGGGGCTCAGCTCGTCCCGCCACTCGGCCTCGGTCTTCTCGATCTCGTAGCTCATCACGGCTCCCGGTCGGGGTACGTCAGACGTTGGAGGCAACGTTCGAGAGGTGCTGCACGCTTCCCCGGATCTCCTCCAGGATGGCGGGGCCCAGGTTGGTGACGTCGCCGGCGCCCATGGTGAGCAGCAGGTCGCCGGGGCGGGCCAGGCCGGCCAGCACGGCGGGGGCGGCGGCGAAGGAGTGCTCGGCGGTGACGTCGGCGCCGGCCCGGTGGGCGGCGTCGATGATCAGCTCGCTGGTCACGCCGGGGATCGGGTCCTCGCGGGCCGGGTAGATGTCCAGCACCACCGAGGCGTCGGCCAGCGCCAGGGCCTGGCCCATCTCCTCGGCGAGCTGCTGGGTGCGGCTGAACAGGTGCGGCTGGAAGACCACCAGTACCCGGCCCTCGCCCTCCAGGCCCTCCCGGATCGCCTCCAGGTCGGCGGCCATCTCGGTGGGGTGGTGGGCGTAGGAGTCGATCACCTGGACGCCGCCGGCCTCGCCCTTGAGCTGGAGGCGGCGCCGCACGCCGGTGTAGGCGCCGAGGGCCTTGGCCAGGTCGGCGGCCGGGACGCCCAGCGCGACGCCGGCGGCCAGCGCGGAGACCGCGTTGTGCGCGTAGTGCCGGCCGGGCACCGAGACGGTGAAGGACAGCTCGGCGCCGTCCAGCTCGACGGTGACCTCGCTGGTCATGCCGCGGGCGACCACCCAGCGGACCCCGACCTGGGCCGCCAACGCGGCCGCCGCGGGGAACCCCCGGAGGCCCCCCCCGCCCGCCCCCCCCCCGGGGGCCACCCCGCGGGCCGGGGGGGGGGGGGTGAACACCACCGTGG
>NZ_JBHWIJ010000144.1:0-19911 GCF_042732255.1 Kitasatospora sp. NPDC059803
GTTGCAGGGGTGTGCGTCGGGTTACCGCCGGTTGGTCCGCGCCCGTCGGCGGCGGGCCACGAGGGTGGTCGTGGCGCGCAGGGCCAGGCCGATCACCGGTGCGAGGAGCAGGGTGCACCAGGTGCGGGTGGTGGCGTCGGTGGTGAGGCGGTCGGAGAGCAGGTAGGCGGCGAGGAAGGACGGGGCGAGCCAGGCCCCGTTGGTCGCGGCGAGGCGCAGCGGGCTCGCCCGGCGCGCTGCCGGTTCCTCCGCCGACCCCGCAGACTCCGTGGATGTCACACGAACCTCCTGACCACGCCGATCACCTTGTCGACGATCCGCTGGGAGACGCCGCGGTCGAAGACGAAACCCGCGAGGCAGCCGGCGACGGCCCAGACGATGCGCTGCTTCCAGCCGCCGCTCCCGAACAGTACACCGGCGCAGGCGCCGCCGGCGCAGTTGCCGATGTGGAGCGCCCAGGGTGCCAGGAAGGGGATCCAGGCGGCCACGGCCGCGGTGACGGACAGTTGGACGGCGCGGGAGACGGCGGCCTTGAGCGCGGCCTTCAGCCAGCCGGGCATCCGGCCGTTGAGGTCGGTGCAGTTGACCGGGTCGGCGTTGCAGTAGTCGTAGGCGTTGGCGCTCGCTCCCTGGACCGGGTCGGGGGAGAGGAAGCGGCCGGTGGCCGGGTTGTAGAGGCGCGCTCCCATGAGGGTGAGGGCGCTCGGGGTCTCGTCGGAGCGCTGCTTGTCGCCGAGCCAGGCGTAGCGGGTGCCGGGCTGGCCGGTGCGCGGCTGGCCGTACTCGTCGTAGTCGAGGACGGTGGGTGCGACGGCGGTGTCCAGGGGCAGCCGCAGGGTGATGTCGCCGTGCAGGTTGGCGAGTTGCAGGATGGTGCCGCCGGTCTTCGCGGTGGTGGCGGCGAGGGTGCCGGCGGGGCCGGTGACGTTGCGGGTCAGGGTGCCCGCGGTGTCCTCGGTGATCCAGCGGGGGCTGTCGGTGTCGGAGCCGTAGTGGTTGGTCCGCAGTCCGGTCTGGGCCCAGGCGCCGGCGGTGTTGGTCTCGGTGGTCCAGGCGCGGAAGCGCTGGGCCGAGTCGAGGGTCCAGCTCTGCCGGTTGGTGCCACTGGTCTGCTGCTGCACCAGGTCGGTGGTGTAGTACGCGAGGGTGCTGCCGGGCAGTGCGGTGGTGCGGCCGAACGCGTCGTAGGTGTAGCCGGGGTTCACCAGGCGGTCGGCGGTGTCGTAGGTGCTGGTCTGGGTGGTGCCCGCGGTGGTGGTGCAGGTCTGGCCGCGGGCGGCGTCGGCGGTGGCCAGCGCGGTGCGGTTGGTGTTGCGGTCGAAGGTGTAGGTGCGGGTGGTGCAGACGGCGTCGGTCGAGGTGTCCTGGACCTGGAGGAGCCGGCCGGCCCGGTCGTAGGCGTAGGTCTGGGCCGCGGTGATGCCGGGGGTGCCGGTGTGGGTGGCCCGCTGGCCGTGGATGGTCTCGGTGATGCCGTCGGAGACCAGCACGGCGCCGTCGCTGTCGCGGGTGTAGGTGCGGCTGGTGGTGGTGCCGGCCGGGTCCTTGTCGTCGGTCCGGGTGTAGCCGCCGGGCAGGCCCTGGGTGAGCGGCGTGCCGTCGGCGTCGTAGCGGGCGGTGAGGGTGCCGGCGACGGAGTCCGTCACCGAGGTCGCCAGGCCGCGCGGGTCGACGGCGGTGTCGTAGGTGTAGGTGGTGGTGGAGGGGGAGGTGTCGGTGACCTTGGTGGGGCGGTTGAGGGCGTCGTACTCCGTGGTGGTGACGGCGCCGTCGGCGTCGGTGTAGGAGGTCAGGCGGCCGAGTTCGTCGTAGCCCTTGGTGATGGTGCCGCCGGTGGCGGACGTTTGGCGGGTGACGGCGCCGGTGCCCGGGTGGTAGGTGGTGGTGGCGGCGGGGGCCGGGGTGCCGAGGCCGTCGGTGACGGTGACGGTGGTGGGGCGCCCCGCCGTGTCGGTGTCGGTCACGGTGGTGCGGGTGACGCCGTTGGCCGTCTCGGTGGTGCGGGTGGCCTGGCCGAACTGCCCGTACTGGGTTGTCCTGGTGGGCAGTTGTGCGGGGTTGGCGCCGCCGCCGGTGATGGCCGCGGCGGGCCCGGTCTGGCAGACGAGGTCGGCCCACTCGGGGCGGTTGCCGCAGGTGCCGGTGCCGCCGGCGGTGTAGTAGGTGGTCCAGCCGGCTGCGGCGTCGGTGCCGGTGGAGGCCGGCTGCTGGGTCGAGACGACCCGGCCCTGGCCGTCGTAGCCGGTGGTGGTGGTCAGGGCGAGGCCGCCGCTGTCCTTGATCTGCGCGGTGGGCACGCCGAGCGCCCAGTTGTAGGTGGTGCGGTCCTGGCGGGCGTCGACCAGCAGGTCGGGCCAGGCGCGGAGCCGGGCGCCGGTGGCGGTGAGGGTGATCTGGTTCTTGATCTTGGCGGTGCCGTCGGTCGGCCGGCCCTCGTCGTAGGTCTTCACGGTGTGCTGGCGGGCGGGCAGTTGGGTGCCGGCCTTCGCCAGGACCGTCGCACCGGAGGTGGCGTCGGCGGCGAGGGTGATGCGGTGGAGCGGGTCGTAGACGTCGGTCTCCTGCTGGCCGTCCGCGCTGTAGGCGCTGCTGCTCGACAGGAGCCGGGCGCGTTCGGCGGAGGGCAGGGTGTCGATGCCGAGGTCGGCCAGTTCGGCCTTGGCGGCGGTGGTGGCGCCGAGGGCGAGCTCGCGGTTGCCCGCGGTCAGGCTGCGGACCTGGTGGCCCTGGTTGTCGTACTCGGTGGTGGTGATGTGGTGGCCCGGGGTGGCCTGGTTGACCTGGCGGCCGGAGGCGTTGAGGTAGGTGACGTTCGCCCGGGTGTAGTCGCCGGCGCCGAGGTCGGTGCCGTTGTTGGAGGCGGGGGCCTGGTCCGGCGGGAACACCGCGGTGGCGTCGGTCGGCAGGTCGCTCTGGCCCCACGCGGAGGCGGCCGGCGCGGAGAGGTCCTCCGGCGCCTTCGCGCCGGAGAGCGGGACGCCGTAGACGACGGTGGTGGTGGCGGTGCCGTTCACGGTGCCCGTGGTGCCGGGGGCGAGGGTGTCGTGCCAGGTCTTCGTCAGCATGCCGGGGCCCGCGGCCGGGTTGGCGCTGACGGTGCCGTACGCCAGCGAGGTGGCGCGGGTGCCGCTGAGCTGGACGGAGGAGAGCAGGCCGTCGTCGGCGCCCTGGGTGTAGTAGGCGTACTGGTTCTGGCTGCTCTGGCCGAGCCGCGGGTCCCAGGTCTGGCGCAGCCGCCCGGCGGAGTCGTAGCGGTAGACGGCGACGTCGGTGGCGGTGGCCGAGGCGGCCCCGGGCGCGGTGCTCCAGAGCCTGATCGCGCTGACCTGCCCGGCGACGTCACCGAACTCGGTGTCGGTGGTGGCGCCGGTGGCGGTGGTCGCGGTGGCGTAGACGAACTGCAGGACGCGGCAGCCCTTGGCGGCGACGTTCGCCGCGCACACCGCCGGGGTGGCCGCGGAGGTGGGCGCGATGACGAGCTTCGGCCGGGCCAGAGTCTTGCCGCCGACCACGGTCGTCTCCGACACCACGCTGGTGGTGGTGTTGGCCAGCCCGCCCTGCAGCGTGGAGGTCACCGTCCAGGTGGCGGCGGCCGGATCGGCCTTGGCGAAGGTGGTGACGGTGCCCTCGGTGCCGGAGAGTGTGAAGTCGGCGCCGAAGGAGCCGCTCAGGGTGAGGTCCTCGCTGCCCGGCTCGGGCGTCCAGCCGTTGCCGGCCGCGTTGGAGGTGAAGGAGACGGCGGAGCCGTCGGCGGCCATCACGCTGAGCGAGGTGCTGGAGGTCCTGCGGATCTCCGTGTACTCCGAGGCGGACAGGCTCGACGACACGCTGGACACCCAGTTGGGGCCGAAGACCGCCGCCTGGCCGTCCTGGCCGGCGGCGGCCCGCGGGTCACGCGAGGAGTGCGTGCGGCCGACCGTCATGCCGAACAGCGACACGTCGGTGGCCGGGACCCTGAGGTCGCCGGTGAGCAGGTTCAGTGCACCCGGGCCGACGTTCTCCGTCGCCGCGCCGTCGGCCTTGCGGTCGACGACGACCCGCACCGGCTCGGAGGAGACGGCGGCGGCGCCCGGCCCGGTGAAGTCCGCGCGGAGCTGGACGGTGCCGTCCGGGGTCACCGTGGAGGTGGCGTTCCAGGTGAGCGCCGGGCTCTTGCCCGCGGCGAGGGGCACGGGCCAGGCCGCCAGTGCGGCACCGCCGTTGGTGATGTCGCCGACGGGGATCCGCGTCCACGCGTCGGCGTCGGAGCGCCGCCAGGAGAAGGCCACCTGGTCGTAGCGGGCGGCGTCGGCCTCGGCGGTGAGCGGCAGGCGCGCCGCGGTGCGGGTGCCGTCGTTCGGCGAGGTGACACCGCCCGCGCCGACCTGGAAGGTGTGGGTGCGGGCCTCGGACTTGTTCTCCGCCCGGTCCACCGCCCGCACCTGAAGGGTGTTGGTGCCGGCCTTGGCCGGGGTCACGGTGAAGGTCACCGGCGCGGCGGAGCCGTTCGTCGCGACCTTGGTCCAGGTCGCGCCGTCGAGCGTCCACTCCAGGGCGTTCTGGTCACCGGCCGGCGGGGTCGCGGTGAAGGAACCGGCCTGGCCGGGGCCCTTGACCCACTGGCCCGACGGGTAGTCGGTGGAGGAGAGCGCGGCGGGCGCCGAGGGGGCGGAGGTGTCGACCGTGAAGGTGGCCCACGCCGACCAGTTGTTGTTGTAGTGCAGCCCGTCGTACGGCGAGGTGCGGAACTTGTACGTCTTGCCGTTGGCCAGCACACCGGCCGGGACCTTGACGGAGGCCGGGGCCCCGCTCGGCACGTACGGGGAGACCAGGACGTTGCCCACCTGGGTGTCGGTGGCGGTGTCGAAGATCTGGAAGGTGCCGTCGACCTTGTCGTTGTTCGGGTCGACGAAGGTGTCGCGCAGCGTGGGGGTGGTGGAGTTGACCCACCAGGTGCCGGCGGTGTCCTTGTAGAACGGGGAGCCGGCCTGCTGGTCCGTCCCGGTCCGGGGGCGGTAGTTGTACGTCACCGTCAGCTTCGGGACGTTGGTCGCGGCGTTGGCGGAGTTCACCTCCTTCCAGTACTTGGTGTTGGCCTCGTCCGGGGCGCGCAGCCCCATGCCCGAGGTGGTGTTCTTCGCCGACGTCCAGGTCTGCACCAGGTTGGTGACGTCCGCGGTGATCCAGCCGTCGCCGCCGCAGGCGTCCCGGCCCTTGGTCTCGGTGCCGGTGGCCTTCTTGGCGTTCCAGGAGGGCTGCGCCGTCCAGCGCGAGGCGGTCGAGGCGAGGCCGGTGTCCCAGATGTCCCACGCGTAGGGCTGGCAGTCGCTGTTGCCGGAGTGGAAGTTGTACAGCGACAGGCTGGCGTTGGTGATCAGCGCGTCCGCGATCGGCGCGGTGTTCCAGTTGATGAACGACCGGGCCTGGCGGGAGGAGCCGTCCGCGTTCTTGGTGCCGGAGTTGCCCCAGTAGATCTCGGTGTCGGCCGACCAGTCGACCGTCTCGCCCTGCTGCACCCGGGTGTCGAAGACGTTGCCGAGGGCCGTGGTGGAGGGGTCGACCGTCACCGGGTACTGCGTCTTCGGGTCCGCGAGGAACGCGGCGTCCGGCGTGAACACCAGGTCGATGCCGTCGCCGCGCTGAACGACCTTCAGACCGACCTTCGCCTGCCGGGCGTGCTCACCGGAGCCCTCGGCGGCGGCCGTCGCGTCCCACATCACCGGCGCCGGGAGCACGGCCCGCCGCTCGCCGGTGCGCCTGTCGGTGAACAGCACGCCGCCGTCCGGCTGGACCTCGGCCTTCAGACCGTCGGCCTTCAGCGGCATCGTGTACGAGAACCCGGCGGCGCTCGGGCGCTGCTTGAGCACCGTGTACTGCTCGAAGCCGGTCCGGGTGGCCTCCACGACCAGGTCGGCCGCGCCGTCCGCGATCGCGTCCCGGTAGGTGGCCTTCGTGCCGTCCAGGGCGGGCTTGGGCAGGCCGCCCCGCCACTGGAGCTCGACCTGCTGGTCGCCCTGCCCGAGGGTCACCAGGGTGCGGGCGTCGTCCGGGGCCGCGGCCTGCGCCTGGAGCAGCGACTTCGCCCGGGTGCCGCCGGCACCGGCGAGCCGCAGCGCGTTCGGGTGGGCCTTCGGCGCCACCGACCCGTCGGCGCTCGCCTGGAGGCCGAGGTCGACGTCCACCCACTGGCCGTCACGTTGGAAGCGGACCGGGCCCGCGAACAGCTCGGTGGTGAGCGAACCGTCCTTGTTCACCCATGTCGTCGACGTCTCCGTACGCTCGGAGAGCGCCTCCACCCGCTGCCCGGACAGCCGGGCCGCGACCCTCGCCGACGGCACGTCGGCGGCGGACGTGGCCCACTGCCCGGCGCCCTTGCCCGCCTTCGCCGCCGCCGCGCTCTGGGACGCGCTCGGCGATGCGGCGAGGGCCGTTTCGGACCCGGCCAGCAGCGACACCGCCACGGCGAGGGCCAGCGACCCGCTCACCGCCCGCATGCCAACAGGCCTGCCGAGTCTGCGTCGTGTGGTCATCCGTCTGTTCATATCGACTCCTTGAAACACCGTCGCTCGACGGCGCTCTCGGAGCATAGGAGTGGGCGGCAAGATCAAAGATGGGGTCAAATGACGCCAAAGGATCATCAAATAATGATCTTGTTTCGACAAGGTTCACATGATCGTGATCATGGCGTAGGCAACCGCGCCCGCCCCCTGCGCGTTACGTCAGCGGTGCCGGCCGCACCGGCCACTTACCGGCCACCACCGTAGGTGGGGCCGCTTCGGGTGGTGGGCTCGATGCTTCCCGTCCTCAGGGCCGGGGTGTCCAGCCGGGTGGGGCGAGACGGGTGTCGGTGAGGATCCGCTCGACGGTCTCGTCGAGGGTGCTGTGCTGCGGAACGACGTGTTCGAGGCCGCCGGGCAGGAGGTCGTGGGGCTGGTACCAGCCGGCCATGTCCTCGGGGGAGAACTCGCCGGCCTGGGGGCGGGTGGCGTGGCGGCGCACGGTCTCGTCGAAGTCGGCGTCGAGGTAGTACAGGTGGCTGCGGCCGCGGTGGTCGGCGGCGAGCCGGGCGAGCATCGGGCCGTAGCGCTCGGCGGCGAGGATGCCCTCGACGACGGTGTGGAAGCCGTGGTCCAGGGCGTGCCGGGCGACCAGGTCGATGAGGCCGATGTTCGCCCCGCCCGGGAGGTCGCGCTCGCGCAGGACGGTGCGCCGGAGCACGTCCTGCGCGACGACGGCCACACCCCGTCCGTACGCGGCGCGCAGCCGCGCGGCGACGCTCGACTTGCCCGCCCCGCTCGGCCCGCGGACCACCACCAGCACGGTGTCCTGAGTTCCCGTCACGCCGACACCGTACCGGCCGCGTACGGGGCCCTCCCGCGTACGCTGTGAGGCGCGGCTACGCTTCCGGCGGCACGCTGTAGCGGCTCAGGACGTGGTCCGCCGTGGACTTGTCCAGCAGACGCAGTTCCCAAGGCCCGGAGTTGACGTCGAAGTCCTTGCCGAAGCCGACCCACTTGCCGGCCATGCGGCGGCCGGTCGGGTCGACCAGCAACTGAATAGCGCCGTGATACCTGGCCCCCTGGTAGTAGCCATCCTGCGCGGTCTGCTCCACCCAGGAACCCGTAACGATGTTCCGATCAACAGTGAGATCGAATGACAGCGGCGAGTCGGGATTGGACGACGCACCGGGGAGGGATCGCCCCGTGATCCGGTTGCCGTTCTGGGACAGCACGACGTGATGCAGACCGGTGAACGTGTTCTCCCGACTGCTGCTGTAGAACTCGTAGTGGCTGACCCATACCCCCGAGTAGTCCTCACCCGTAGGAGCGGGCGCAGCCTGCACGGGCACGCCCGGTTCATCACTGGTCACGTCGTGCCCTCCCGTACTGTCCACGCTGACCCTTGGCGGCAACTGTGGCGAGTCGAAGCCGAGGCGGTCAACGGGAATCTTGGTGACAGCCTCAAGGGCTCGAACGTACACCGGGCGGGGAGACCTCACCTCCCCTGACTCCCAACGTTGCACCAGGCGCTTGCTGGCGTCGTTCGGCTCCCCTTGGTCCTCCCCGGCCGCCCGCAGCCGCTTCGCGAACTCGTCCTGGCTGAGACGGAGTCCGAGGCGTACGGCCCGAAGGGTCTCGTTCGGCGTAGTCATGGCTAGAAGATAGGCCCAAACATCCTCTGAAGAAGTCGAAATGACGTCTTGCCAGGACGCCGAAGTGACGCCTCCACGCCGTCGCAATGGTTCGCCGGGTTGGGGCACGATCGGTCTCCAACCCGCCACCAGAAGCAGGTAGGAGGTACCGCCCATGCACGTCGAGATCATCGTGTCCAAGCACAAGGGGGAGCCGAAGGACCCGCCGAAGCGCCGGGGCAACCCGGCGCCGGAGCAGCCGCAGCCCGCCCCGCAGCCCAAGTAGTCACCTGACACACCGGGACCCCTGCCGACTGTGCACACGGCGGGGGCCCCGTTCACTCGGAGGAGTGCCCGTGGTTGACCCGAACCGGTTCCATATCGCCTACGCCATGCGGCAGTTCGCCGACGAGACGTGGACCAGTCGCGCCGAACGGTGGACGGCTTCGTTCTATGTTCCGGCCGAGAACATCGGCACAGCCGAGATCACCCGCGTGGTCCCCGGCTTGACGCCGAACCCCCGTGCCGCTCTGGACGCCGACCCGGGCCTGCTCGACCGCATCCCCCGCGTGGTCTTCACCGAGGACGGCGCCCTGACCCCCGCCGTGGCCAAGACGAATCCGACGCTGCTGCTCCTGCTGGAGTCCGTGCACGTCACCGACGCGTGGCGAGGCAAGGGGGTGGGCATGCGACTGGCCGTCGCCGCGCTCCGCCGGCTCGCCGTCCCCGGGGCGCTGGCCGTCTGCTATCCGGCCCCGATCCACGACCACGGGCCGGACGAACCGTGTTCCTACGCCTCCGACGACCCGGAGATCCGACGGCCGGACGAGGAGGCGATGACGAAGCTGCGCCGAGCCTGGGAACGGCACGGCTTCACGCACCTCGATCAGGGCGTGTACGCGATGGCGCTGAGCAGCCCATGAACGCCCCTGGGAACACCGAGGCCCCCGGACCCCTCGACGGAGCATAACCCGGGGCCCGGTACCCGGAATGGGCCGAGCAGCTCGGGCCGTTGCTCGCCGGGTAGGCCGGCCCGGCACCTCCCGCCGCCCCCGGGGGCGGGGGGGGGGGGGTGAGCGCCGGGGGCGCGCCGCGGGGGGGGGGCGCGGCGGAGCACCTCGGCGCCGTGGCCGACGCCCGCACCGCCGCGTCCACCGAGGACCTCTGGGAACTGGCGATCTCCCGACCGGACCGGCCCGACGGCCTGGCCGCGCCGCTGCGCCTCACCTCGCGCTCGGCGGTCGAGGGCGCGCGGCTCGGTGAACTCGCGGACCACCTCGGCCTGCGCGAGGTGGTCCACCGGACCCACCGGCCGCACCGTGGCCCGCGGCTCGGGTCGGTCTCGCTCCGCTCGACGGCGGTCGGCCGGTGATCGCCCCCGCCGAAGGCCCGCTGACCTTCCCCGAGTTGTTCGACCTCCCGCTGTCCGTCGACCTGCGCACGGCGGCCCGGGCGTTCGGTATCTGCCTGGCCACCGCCTACAACCTCGTCCACCGCGACGCCTTTCCCTGCCCCGTCATCCGCACCGGGTACCGCTACCGGGTGCCCACCGTCGGCCTGCTCAGCGCCCTGGGCATCGAGGAACTCCCCGTCTACGCGTCCGATCTGGCCCCCTGGGTCAGCGCCCCGCCGCTGCCCGGTCTCGAATGGAAGGACCTCGCGTGATCGCGATGACCACGACCGCCCACCCGGAGCCGCTCCGCCCGGAGCCGTCCGGACCGGAGGCAACCCTCCCGGAGGCGTCGGCGCAGCTGCCGACCTGCTTCGTGATCGGCCCGATCGGGGACCGGCACGCCGAGGTCGGCAGTCCGGCCCGCCAGGCGTACGAGACGTCCCTGGAGACCTTCGAGGAGGTCATCGGCCCGGCCTGCGCCGCCTTCCGGATCCAGCCGCTGCGCGCGGACCAGATCCAGCAGGCCGGGGAGATCACCGAGCAGATCTGCCGCCACGTGCTGCAGTCGGACATCGTCATCGCCGATGTGACGGGCGGGAACGCCAATGTGATGTACGAACTCGGCCTTCGGCACACGACCGGCCGCCTCACCATCCACATCGGCGAACACGGGCTGCTGCCGTTCGACATCTCGCCGATCCGGACGATCCTGTTCAAGCGGTCGCGCAGTGGACTGGTGAGCGCGCGCAACGAGTTGCAGGAGGCACTGAACCGGGGGATCCGGGAGGGGTTCGCCCCGCTGACCCCGGCCAGGATCCTGCTCGGCCTCCGCTCTCGGGACGAGGCCGAGGCCGGTCCGCCCGGGCAGCAGCGGGCGGACGGGGAGGACGCGCCCGGCCTGATCGACCTCTTCGCCACGGTGGAGTCCGAGATGGACCTGCTGACCGAGGGCATCGAGACCATGACCGGGCTGGTGAACGCCATCGCCGCCCTGGCCGAGGAGTTCGGGCCTGACATGAAACGCGCCGCCGCGAAGGGTGCGCCGCCGTCCGCCACGCTCGCGGCGACCAGGCGCTTCGGCACCGCCCTCGGCGGGCCGGCGGCCGAACTCAAGGTGTGCGCCGAGGAGTTCACCACCCGAATGTCGAACATCGACGCGACCGTGCACGCCTCGCTGGACATGTTCCAGCAGCTGCCGCAGACCGGGGAGGCCCAGGAGACCCACAGCTTCCTGCACCAGCTCATCGACATGTCCCAGGCCTCGCGCGAGGGCCTGGAGACGCTCCGGCTCTTCCGGACGATGATGGAGTGGCTCACCAACGTGAGCCGCGATCTGCGGGCCCCGGCCAAGGACATCATGGCCGCACTCGACCTCGTCACCGCCGCCATGGCGCGGGTCGAGACGTGGGACCAGCGGGCCCGCGCCCTGGTCTGACCGCAGGGGCGGGCGCGGGGACGGCCGCAGGGCGGGCGCCGGGGGGCAGTGGGCCTCCCGGCGCCCGTGCGCTGCTACCAGGCGTAGTCCTCCGGGGCGGGCTGGTGGCCGGGGAAGAGTTCGTCGAGGCGGTCGAGGGTCTTCTGGTCGAGCTTCAGGTCGAGGGCGGCGACGGCGGCGTCGAGGTGGGCGGGGGTGCGGGGGCCGATGATGGGGGCGGTGACGGCGGGGCGGGTGAGGAGCCAGGCGAGGCCGAGGTCGGCGGGTTCGGTGCCGAGGTCGGCGGCGAGGTCCTCGTAGGCCTGGAGGCGGTCGCGGTGGGTGGCGAGGAGTCCGTCGGCCTGGGGCAGGGCGCCGCGGACGCGGGTGCCTTCGCGTTCCTTGCGGAGGATGCCGCCGAGGAGGCCGCTGCGCAGCGGGGACCAGGGCAGCAGGCCGAGGCCGTAGTGCTGGAGGGCGGGGATGACCTCCAGTTCGATGGTGCGGTCGAGGAGGTTGTAGAGGGACTGTTCGCTCACCAGGCCGAGGAAGTGGCGGGAGCGGGCGGCCTCCTGGGCCTGGGCGAGGTGCCAGCCGGCGAAGTTGCTGGAGCCGACGTAGATGATCTTGCCCTGGGTGACCAGGACCTCCATCGCCTGCCAGATCTCCTCCCAGGGCGTGTCCCGGTCGATGTGGTGCATCTGGTAGAGGTCGATGTGGTCGGTGTTCAGGCGCCGCAGGCTGGCCTCGACGGCTCGGCGGATGCCGAGGGCGGAGAGCTTGCCCTCGTTGGGCCAGTCGCCCATCGGCCCGTACACCTTGGTGGCGAGGACGGTGCGTTCGCGGCGGCCGCCGCCCTGGGCGAACCAGCGGCCGATGATCTCCTCGGTCCGGCCCCTGAGGTTGCCCTCGCTGTCGCGGCCGTAGGCGTTGGCGGTGTCGAAGAAGTTGATGCCCCGCTCGTGGGCGGTGTCCATGATGCGGTGGGCCTCGGACTCCTCGGTGTGGGGGCCGAAGTTCATGGTGCCCAGGCAGAGTCGGGAGACGGTCAGGCCGGTGCGGCCGAGGTGGGTGTACTCCATGGCGCCCACCTTCGGCCGTACCGGCGCCGGTGTCCAGCACATTCCGTCAGACGAGCAGGCCCACAGGCGCGCAGACGAACCGGGTCGGACGGAATCGCCGGATTCCGGCCTGTTCAGCGCCCGTGCGTGGCGAACTTCCGCACGGCGAGCGGCACGCAGAGCGCGAGCAGCAGCCCGCTCCAGAGCAGCGAGGCGAGGACGGCGTGCTGCATGGGCCAGGCGCCGCCGGCCGCGGAGGGGTTGCCGAAGAGTTCGCGGCAGGCCTGGACGACGGCGCTGACCGGGTTCCAGTCGGCGACGACCCGCAGCCACCCGGGCATGCCGCCGGTGGGGACGTACGCGTTGGTGACCATCGCGATCGGGAATACCGCGACGGAGAGTTGGCCGGCGGCCTCCTCCTTGCCGATGGTCAGGCCGAGGCAGGTGCCGACCCAGGTCATCACGAAGCGGAAGAGCAGCAGCAGGGCGAACGCGCCCGCCGCGTCCCCGGCGCCCTCGCGGACGCGCCAGCCGGCGGCGAGGCCGACGAGCGCGAGGAGGGTCAGGACGACGAAACTGACGAGCAGGTCGGCGAGGGTCTGCCCGAGCAGCAGTCCGGTGCGGGAGACGGGCATGGAGCGCAGCCGGTCGGTGATGCCGCGGCCGACGTCGCGGGCGGCGCCGACCATGGTCACCATGATGCCGTTGGTGGCGACCATGGCGAACAGGCCGGGCATCAGGAACTCGCGGTAGTCGCCGCCGCCCGGGATCCGCATGGCGCTGCCGAAGACGTACCCGAAGACCACCACCATGATCACCGGGACGCCCAGCGAGGCGGCCAACAGGCCGGGCGAGTGGCGGTAGTTGAGGAGGATGCGGAGCATCGACGTCCAGGTGTCGACGGCCAGCCGGGCGGGGCGGGACGGTGTCGGCGCGGGGCGGGACGGCATCGGCGCGGGGGCGTGCACGGCGGCCATCAGGCGGCCCTCCTCAGGGTTTCGGCGGATTCGCGGGTGAGCGCGAGGAACACGTCGTCCAGCGAGGGGGCCCGTACGGCGGCGTCCTCGGCGGTGATCCCGACGGTGTCCAACTCCCGCACCAGCGAGGGCAGCAGGACGGACACGCCGGGCTGGGTCAGTACCGTCACGGTCCGTTCGGCCGCGTCGACCTGCGCGTCGCCGCCCGAGAGGGTGGACAGCACCACGGCGGCGGCGGCGAGTTGGGCCGGGTCGGCGAGGGTGACGGACAGCTGGCTGCCGATCGCGGCCTTGAGCCTGGCTGGTGGGCCGGTGGCGATGGCGGCGCCGTGATCGACGACGACGATGTCGTCGGCGAGCCGGTCGGCCTCCTCCAGGTACTGGGTGGTGAGCAGCACGGTGGTGCCGCCGTCGGCCAACTCCTTGACGGTGTTCCAGATTTCCTGGCGGCTGCGCGGGTCGAGCCCGGTGGTGGGCTCGTCGAGGAAGAGCACCGGGGGGCTGGTGACCAGGCTGGCGATGAGGTCGAGGCGTCGGCGCATGCCGCCGGAGTAGGTGCGGACGAGCCGGTCGCCGGCCTCGGTGAGGTCGAAGCGTTCGAGCAGTTCGTCGGCGCGGGCGCGGGCGCGGCGGGCGCCGAGGCGGTGCAGCCGGCCGAACAGGTGGAGGTTGTCGCGCCCGGTGATGCCCTCGTCGACGGCGGCGTACTGCCCGGCGAGGCCGATGGCCCGGCGGACGTCCTCGGCGGCGCGGGCGACGTCGTGTCCGGCGACGCGCGCGGTGCCCCGGTCGGGGGCGACGAGAGTGGCGAGGACGCGGACGGCGGTGGTCTTGCCGGCGCCGTTGGGGCCGAGCAATCCGCAGACGGTGCCGGCGGGAACGGTGAGGTCGAGGCCGCGGAGGGCCTCGGTGGTCCCGAATCGTTTCTCCACGCCTGCCATCTCGATGGCGGGTCGGGCGGTGTCGGACATGGCTCTGCCCCTTCTCTAGGTACAGCGTACGTAGAAGCGTGAGCCAAATGCTACTACGTACGTCGTACGTATCTAAGATGGGGGGCGAGGTGATCATCCAGTGCCGTCCAACGAACCCCCCAGCAACAGCGAGCGCCCAGCCACCCCCGAGGCGCCCGAACTGATCTGGCTGCGCCCCGAACGCACCGGCCGCGGGCCGAAACCTGCCCACAGCCGGACGTCCATCGCCGCCGCGGCCGTCGAGATCGCCGACGCGGAGGGCCTGGACGCCGCCTCCATGCGCCGGGTCGCGGCCGCCCTCGGGGCGGGCACCATGTCGCTCTACAACTACGTGCCGAAGAAGGAGCACCTGCTCGACCTCATGCTCGACGCCGTCACCGCCGAGTACGAGCTGCCGGCCGCGCCGAGCGGCGACGTCCGCGCCGACCTCGCGGCGCTCGCCCGCCAGCAACTCGCCATCTTCCGCCGCCACCCCTGGCTGCCGACCCTGGTGCTCGCCCGCCCGGGCATCGGCCCCAACGCCCTGCGCTACACCGACCACTTCCTCGCCGTCACCGCCTCCACCGGCCTGGGCGGCGGCGCCCGGATGGAGGCCATGGCCCTGTTCAACGGCTTCATCTGCCAGTACGCCCAGTACGAGCAGACGGCCGCCGCGGGCGCCAAGTGGCAGGCGGAGCTGGTCGGTTACCTCACCCGGGCCGCCATGAGCGGCGAATACCCGCACCTGGCCCAGGCGTTCGCGACGTCCGGACCGCCCTCCGATCCGGACGCCGCCTTCGACCGCTCGCTGGACCGGGTGATCACGGCCATCCTGGCCCCGCCGACGCCCCGCTGAGCCCGCTGCTCAGCCCCGCCGACCGGCCCCGCCCTCAAGCCGCGCCCTCAGGCCCCGCCCTCAAGCCGGGGCCGCGACAGCACCGCCGCCGCCCGCCCGTCGACCAGCACCAACACGGCCTCGTGCGCGCCCCCCAGCGCCGCCCGCGCCTCGGCCGGCGACTGCCCGACGCCCACCGCCGGCAGCGCCGGCCCGAGCAGCGCGCCCAGCGGACCACCCGGCGAATCACCCGGCGAACCACCCACCGGGTCGTCCGGCTTGGCGCCGCCGTCCGCGATCGCCGCCGCCAGCACCGCCCGCGACACCGAGCCGACCACCTCCGTCGCGCTCACCCCGTACGGCCTCGCCGCCCGCGCCAGCACCACCGGCGCCACCCCGCCGGGCACGGCGCGCAGCGCCTCCAGCGCCTCGCCGACCGTCGCACCGGCGTCGACCGCGACCAGCGGGCCGGCCCCGGCGAGCAGCGGCCGAAGGCCGCCCGCCGACTCCGACTCCTCCTCCAGGAAGCCCCACTGCCGCATCCAGTCGTCGCTGTGCACCTTGGACAGGTACGAGCGCCCGGAGTCCGGCAGCAGCACCACGACCAGGTCGTCCGGCCCGAGCCGCCGCGCCACCCGCAGCGCCGCCGCCACCGCCGTGCCCGAGGAAGGACCGGCCAGGATGCCCTCCTCCCGGGCGAGCCGACGGGCCGTCAGCAGCGACTCGCGGTCGGGGATGCGCTCGAAGGCGTCCACCACCTCCGACCGGTAGGCCTGCGGCCAGCGGTCCTCGACGGTGCCGGGGTGGAGGAAGTGCCCGATGCTCTCGACGAACCACGGGCTGCCGTCCCCGCCCCCGTACATCGAGGACTCCGGGTCGGCGCCCACGACGGTCACGGAGCCGCCGGACACCTGCTGGAGGTACCCGCCGGTGCCGGTGACGGTCCCGCCGGTGCCGACGCCCGCGACGAAGTGGGTGACCCGGCCGCCGGTCTGCTCCCAGATCTCGGGACCGGTGGTACGCACATGGGCGTCCGGATTGGCCAGGTTGTCGTACTGGTTGGCGAGCCAGGCGCCGGGGATCTCCTCCACCAGCCGCTGCACGACGTTGAACAGGTGGGTCGGGTCCTCGGCGGGCACGGCCGTCGGGGCGAGCACCACCTCGGCGCCGTACGCCCGCAGGATGTCGGACTTCTCGGGCGCCGACTTGTCGGACACCCCGGCGATCACCCGGTAGCCGCGCTGCCGCCCGACGATGGTCAGCCCGATGCCGGTGTTGCCGGAGGTCGCCTCAACGATCGTCCCGCCCGGCCGCAGCAGGCCGTCCCGCTCGGCGGCCAGCACCATGGACAGCGCGGCGCGGTCCTTGACGCTGCCGCCGATGTTGAGGAACTCGGCCTTGGCGTAGATCGGCGCGGGCAGCCCGGCGCCGAGCCGGGCGAGGCGGAACAGGGGCGTCCCGCCGATCGCGTCGAGTACGGATTCGTGCACTGCGGCCATCACGGCCCCTTTCACTGGCTGTCCGCCCGAGCCTGCCCGAACGCGCGGTCAGATAGTCGCTGGTGCTGTGACCGCCTGACCGACCGCGAACCGCAGCCCCGGAGTGCCGAAAGGGACAAGTTCACGAGAAGGACAGCGACAGAAGGACGACTCAGGAGGCGAACGGCTCGATCTCCCCCGCAAAGACGATGACCTGGTCGATGAGGCTCCGCCGCAGATGGACGACGTCCGTTCCCGCCAGACGGGGGCCTCCGTCCGGCGTGGTGAAGACCCATTGGTACCGGGCCCACTCGTCAGGCATGTCCACCGCTGAGCAGCGCGCCATCGTGCCGGTCCCCGCCGGGTGGTGCCGGATGTCCAGCACGAACTGCTCGACCGCCGCGATTCCTTCGCTGCGGCCCAACGGCCCCCAGAAGACCACGTCTGAGGTCAGGGCCTGGGAGAGCAGGGCAGTCACATAGCTGTCGTCCGAGGCGTTGAACGCGGAGATGAAGGTGTCGATCGCGGAGCGTGCCGTCTCTTCCTGCATGCCCCAGTAATACCAGCCGTTGCTCGTGCGCTCGTCCCGCGAGCCGCCTTCCGATCACGGTGGGCCATCCCGGTCACAGCACTGGCAGCCCCGGATCGTCGAGGCCGAGTCGGCGAGGGTTCTCGACCGTAAAGGGGCGCGGACAAAGGCGCGTGGCGCCCATTGCGCGCCCCTCAGATTTGCTGCGCTCCAAAGTGCGCAACGGTACGGCCCGCGCCCGCCCCGCCGATCGGGTGTGTGCGGAGAGTGATCGGCGCGCGATCAGATCAGCGGTTCAAAGAGGTCGCGCCCCCAGTGGCCGAGCCAGGACGCGGTGGCGGACCACCGGGCCTGACCTTCCGCACCTTCCGCACCTTCCGTGGACTCGTCGTACGGCAGCACGGCGGTCGGGGCGAGCCAGCCCTCCCCCGGGTCGATGCGGACCCGCAGCACCTTGAGCGGTCTGCGCAGGGCAACAAACATCCGCAGGTCGTCGGTGTGCGGGCAGTGGGTCTCGTAACGGTCGTGGACGGTACGGCAGATGGACTTGATGTCGGTGTCCGCGAGCAGGAGGTGGCGGCTGCCGGGGCCGAGGTTGACGCAGAGGCGGCGGCGGGCGGTGTCGCGGTCCGGGTACGGCAGGTTCTGGTGGTTGTCGACGTGCAGGCCGAGGCACAGGCCGCTCTCGGGCAACCGGTGAGTGACCAGCTCACCGGGCGGGTCCTCGGCCGGTTCGAGGGCGACGTGCAGCGGATCACCGAGGAGGCCGACGAGCGCGGCGACGGTGTGGACGTCGGTGACGGTCCCGGGGAGGCGGAAGAACTCGACCAGGCCGCTGTCCTTGGTGAAGAGGCCCGGCGCGTAGCGCTCGGGGTGCTCCTCGGGGAGCGGGGACCAGTCGCCGGCGGGGACGACGGCTCCGTTCTCGTAGTCGGGCTCACCATGGACTCTGCGGACGTTGCCGATGTCGCAGCGGGCGCGGAGGGCCGCCGGGTCGCGGAAGGCGATGGCGGCGGGGTGCATGGTCGTCATGAGGGGGGCTCCTCGGTTCAGTCGTTGTCGTCGTCGGAGTTGTCGCTGTGACGGTTGATGCCGGTCATCAGGGCGGCGGCCAGGGTGGTCCACCAGACGACGTCGGCGGTGGCCGGCTCGCGCGGCGGGACGAGGTTCGAGGCGAAGCAGGCGAGGGCGAGGCTGGCGGCGGTGATCGCAGCCGTGGTGGCGAGCTTGATGACGCTCAACTTTCGGGCGAGGGAACGTTGCTGTGAGCGGTACGGAGGACGCGCGCCCAGACGCGCTTGCCCGTGCCGCACCGCGCGACCACCCCGAAGTCGACGGCGAGCCGGCGGGCGAGTTCGATCCCACGGCCGCACTCGTTCAAACGGCCCGGACGCCGCTCCAGGAGCGGGAGGTCACTGCGGGGGTCCCAGACTTCGAGGCGGCAGCCGCCGTCGAACTCCTGGAGGTAGAGCCGGACTTCGCCGTCGCCGTGACAGGCGTGGACGACGGCGTTGGTCACGAACTCGGAGGCGATGAGGACGAGGTCGTCGACCGGGTCACCGACCCAGCCCCAGGAAGTGAGCTGGTCACGGACCAGGCGGCGGGCGGTACGGACCGAGGTTTCGTGCTCGGTGAGGGTGGTCTCCCAGGATCGGAGGACCGGGTTACGCAAGGTGGACATGAGTCACCCCACACCTTCAGTGGCGTGTTCGTGCGGTCACAGTGAGTGTGGAGCATCGAAAATCGAAACCGCAACCTCATTGCTCGAATAAATTAATTGATCATGGTTTGGACTTGAGACAAGGCCAGCAGACTGGTGAGACTGGACCCCACACCGGACGGAGGGGCGCCACTTGAACAAGGACCTGTCGGCCATCAGGCAAATCCGGCTTGGCGACGAACTGCGCGCCTGGCGACTGGAGAACAACAAGACCCTGACCGACATGACGGCCGACCTGAAGGGTTGGAGCGCCGGTCGACTCAGCCGGATCGAACGAGCCCTACAGCCGATCAGCGCCACCGACCTGGCCACACTGCTCGATCATTCCGGCGTCACCGGCCAGGAGCGGGAGGACCTTGAGAGCCTTCTCGGGGCCAGCCCTCCGAAGCAGTGGTGGCGCGACCTGGATTTCGCGAACTCCATCACGGCGGCCTTCAGCGAGTACCTGGCACTCGAAGCCGATGCCGCTCAGATGCTGAACTACTTCCCCTCCGCCTTCCCTGGCCTCGTCCAGACCGAGGGTTACGCCAAGGAGATGATCGCGGCTGGACTGAGCGCGCCCAACGAGGAACAGATCGAAACCGCAACGGAAGTCCGCATGCTGCGGCAACGTCGACTCACCGAGGACCCCACGCTCGCCTTGGAGGCTTACTTCGGCGAGGTGGCACTCATGGTCGCAGGCGATCACAAGGTCCTTGCGGACCAGATCCGCCATACGATCAAGGTCGCGCAATACCCGAACGTCACTATCCGAATGATCCCCTTGAGCGCAGGTCGACAGGGCATCCTGACCTCAGGACTCGTACTCATGAGGTTCCCTGACGATCCCGAAGATGGGTTCGTATTCATCGAAGCTGTTGGCGGTATGCTCCCGCGTAGAACCGGACGAGACGTACGACGGGCCGAGCGAGCCTTCTCCCGGCTCCATCGCTGCGCTCTGTCGCCGGAGGACACCATCACCGCCCTTGAACGCAAGTTGGAAGAGCTGACGTGAGCGAGAAGCGCGACCCGTACGACCATGATCCAGCAACCGCCGACTGGTTCAAGTCACCGTTCTCCGGTGACGACAACGGCGACTGCGTGATCATCGCCCGCTTCCCCAACGGCGACGTCTGGCTCGGTGACGACAAGAATCCCGGCCGCCCCCACCTCGCCTTCGACCAGGCCGAATGGACCGCCTTCATCCAAGCCATCGAAGCCCACGACCCCCGCTTCACCGCCTGACCACCCACCGGGAGGCCAAGATGCCCGACCGAAACGATCCCTACGACCACAGCCCCGCCGACGCCGACTGGACCAAGTCCCCCTTCTCCGGCGACTCCAACGGCAGTTGCGTGGTTATCGCGCGTTTCGACAACGGCGACGTCTGGCTCGGCGACGACAAGAATCCCGGCCGCCCCCACCTCGCCTTCGACCAGGCCGAATGGACCGCCTTCGTCCAAGC
>NZ_JBHWIJ010000145.1:0-10404 GCF_042732255.1 Kitasatospora sp. NPDC059803
CCTGCCCGCCGTCCTGGCGGGGGTGGACCACGCCCGCGTTGTGGGCGGCGTCGCCGCCGCGCAGCGCGTCCGGGGCCGCCGTGGCGATCCCGAGTTCGCGCGGGTCGAGCCGCTCCTGCACGACCCGGCCGGTGGTCGCCGTCCAGACCGTCGAGGTGGTGGAGACGGACAGTTCGTCGAGGCCGTCGTCGCCCCGGAAGACCAGCGCGTCCACGCCCTGGCGGGCGAACACGGCGGCGATCAGCGGGCCCAGCCGGGGATCGGCGACGCCGACCGCCATGGCCGTGGGCGAGGCCGGGTTGGTCAGCGGGCCCAGCGCGTTGAACGCCGTCGGCACGCCCAACTCCTTGCGGGCGACGGCCGCGTGGCGGAACGCCGGGTGGAAGGCGGGGGCGAAGCAGAAGCCGATCCCGATCTCGCGCACCGAGCGGGCCACCTCCTCGGCCGAGAGCTCCAGCGCGATGCCGAGCCGCTCCAGCACGTCCGCCGAGCCGGAGGCGGAGGAGGCCGAGCGGTTGCCGTGCTTGACCACCCGGGCCCCGGCGGCGGCCGCCACGATCGCGGCCATGGTGGACACGTTCACGGTCTTCGCGCCGTCCCCGCCGGTGCCGACGATGTCCAGCGTCGGCCCCGGCACGTCGACCCGCACCGTGTGCTCGCGCGCGGCCCGGACCAGCCCGTCGACCTCCTCGGCGGTCTCGCCCTTGGCCCGCAGCGCCACCAGGAACCCGGCCAGCTGCGCCGGCGCCGCCTCGCCGCGCATCACCCGGTCCATCGCCCAGGCGGTGTCGGCGGTGCTCAGGTCCGTCCCGCCGATCAGCGCCGCGAGCAGCTGCGGCCAGCTGCGCGATTCACCATTCCCTGTCACTGGTCACCCATTCCGCTCGTCGATTCCGATGTGCGTGCGGTCAGCGCCCGGCGCCGACCGCGAGGAAGTTCTCCAGCAGCTGCATGCCGCCGGTGGTGGTGATGCTCTCGGGGTGGAACTGCACCGACTCGATGGGCAGGCTTCGGTGCCGCATGCCCATGACGTAGCCGTCGTCGTCGGCGGTCGCGGTGAGTTCCAGGTCCTCGGGCAGCGGCTGGGTGACGATCAGGGAGTGGTACCTGGTCGCGGTGAGGCTGTTTCCGAGGCCGGCGAACAGGCCGCGCCCGTCGTGCGTCACGGTGCTGGTGCGCCCGTGCATCAGCCGGTCGGCGACCTGGACCCGCCCGCCGAACGCCAGGCCGATCGCCTGGTGGCCCAGGCACACGCCGAGCAGCGGGACCTTCCCGGCGAAGTGGTGGACGAGCTCGACGTGGCCGGAGGCCGCCGGGTGCCCGGGGCCGGGGCCGAGCACGACCGCGTCGGGCGCGGTCGCGGCCAGCTGCTCGGGGGTGCGGGTGTGCGAGCGGACCACCTCGGTGTCCGCGCCGAGCGCCCGCAGGTACTGGTCGATGATGTGGACGAAGCTGTCCCGCGCGTCCACCAGCAGAACCTTCACGCCGTCAACTCCTCACCCGTCAGGGCCCAGTAGGCGGCGCCCAGCTTCGCCAACGTCTCGTTCCACTCGCCCTCGGGGGTCGAGTCGGCGACGATCCCCGCGGAACTCTGCACGGAGTACACCGCGCCGTCGTGCGCGATCGTGCGGATGCACAGCGCCAGTTCGCTCCAGCCGCCGACGTCGATCAGGCCGACGGCGCCGGCGTAGGCCCCGCGCGGCTCCCGCTCGATCTCGTGGATGATCTCCATGGCGCGCAGCTTGGGCGCGCCGGTCATGGTGCCGGCCGGGAAGGTCGCGCACAGCGACCGCCACACGTCGGCGTCCTCCTCCAGCTCGGCGCTGACCGTGGACACCAGGTGGAAGACGTGCGAGAAGGTCTCCACCACCATCAGGTCGTCGGCCGTCAGGGTGTGCGGCTTGCAGACCCGGCTGATGTCGTTGCGGGAGAGGTCGACGAGCATGACGTGCTCGGCCTGCTCCTTGGTGCTCGCCAGCAGGGCCTTGATCCGCCGCTCGTTCTCCTCCTCGTCCTGGTCGCGACGGGTGGTGCCGGCGATCGGGCGCATCACGATCCGGCCGTCCTCGATCCGGAACAGCAGCTCGGGGCTGGCGCCGATCAGCGTGCCCTCGCCGTTCGGGAGCAGGTACATGTGCGGGGAGGGGTTGCGCGAGCGCAGCCGCCGGTAGACCTCGACCGGCGTCAGCGCGGTGCGGACGTCGATCCGGTGGCCGACCTGGATCTGGTAGATGTCGCCGACCCCGATGTGCTCCAGGCAGCGCCGGACCCAGCCGTGGAAGGTGTCGCGGTCCACGCTGTCGTGCACGGACTGCGGACGGGCGGCCGGCGGGCACGCGGCCTGCGGCTCCTGCCCGGCCGCCTCCCGGGCCGCGCCCGCGAGGTCGTGCCGGCCGTGCTCGCCGAAGGCCGGGCTGTCGGCGGTCCGCAGGACCGGCGCGCCGTCGGTGCCGTAGTGCACGCTGTCGCGGAACAGTGTCAGCACGGCGTCCGGGCGGGCCGGCGGCAGCGCCCGGGCCGGCAGGTCCTCCATGTGCCAGGCCGCGTCGTAGCCGAACCGGGCCAGGAAGCCGAAGTGGAAGCGGTCGCCGGGCAGGCCCGGCTCCAGGCCGAACAGGCCCTGCGCGCGCCGCAGGAACTCCCAGACGCGGGCCGGGTCGGGGGCCTCCAGCCGCCCGGGGGCGTCGCCGGCGGGGGTGAGGCCCGCCGCCTCGGCGGTCGCCCGCAGCACCGGGGCGAGCTCCGCGATCCCGTCGATCTCCAGGTACGAGCCGTACAGCCGGATCTCGGCGAGCGGGCCGCAGCCGAGCACCGCGGGCCCGCCCTGCCGGCCGGACTCGGTCAGGCTCTCCAGCAGGTACACCTGCTCCGCGCCGAGCCGGTCGCCCAGCCGCGTGTACAGCTCCAGCGGGTCGTGCGGCGGCAGCGGCGCGGTGCCGAGCCGGACGGCGAACGGAGGGTGCGATGGCGCGTCTGGCATCGGAATCCTCATCGTGAATGGCCGGCTGGGTACGGCCGGTGAACGAATGGCCCCCAGTCAATCCGTTCGTCCCGGAAGGCGGTCAGACCAGTTCTCCGGTGTGGGAGCAGGCCAATTCGCGGACGCTTGACCTTCTTTCCGCGGCCGGGCTGCAATGAGCGGGCCAGCGATTTCCGTTCCCATCCGAGGGCCGTGATGAATCGAATTCCGCAGACCGGAGCACCTGCCGCCTGGCGTTCCCTGCCGGCGGCCCAGCAACCGCAGTGGCCGGACCAGGCGGCGCTGCGCGAGGTGGTCGCCGACCTGTCGGCCGCCCCGCCCCTGGTCCTCGCCGAGGAGTGCGACCGGCTGACCGACCGGATGGCCGCCGTCGCCGCCGGCGAGGCCTTCGTCCTCCAGGGCGGCGACTGCGCCGAGACCTTCGGCGGCCTCACCGCGGACGCGGTCACCGCCAAGCTGCGCACCCTGCTGCAGATGGCGGTGGTGCTGACCTACGCGAGCGGCGTCCCGGTCGTGAAGATCGGCCGGCTGGCCGGGCAGTACGCCAAGCCCCGCTCCCAGCCGGACGAGACCCGTGACGGCCTCAGCCTGCCCTCCTACCGGGGCGACGCGGTCAACGGCCCGGAGTTCACCGAGGCGGCCCGCCGCCCGGACCCGGCGCGGCTGCGGCGGATGTACGAGGCGTCGGCGGTCACCCTCAACCTGGTCCGCGGCTTCGCGGCCGGCGGCAGCGCCTCCCTCTACCAGGCCCACCAGTGGAACCGCGGCTTCCTGGAGGACTCCGCCGAGGCCCGCCGCTACGAGGAACTGGCCGACGGTGTGGACCGCGCCCTGCGCTTCCTGCAAGCCTGCGGCTGCGACCCGGCCGGGCTGCTGGAGGCCGAGTTCTTCGCCAGCCACGAGGGACTGCTGCTGGACTACGAGCAGCCCCTCACCCGCACCGACCCGCGCACCGGGGCGCACTACGCCACCAGCGGGCACCTGCTCTGGGTCGGCGAGCGGACCAGGGGCCTGGACGACGCGCACATCGCCTACTTCGCCGGGATCCACAACCCGATCGCCGTCAAGCTCGGCCCCACGACCACCGCGGACGAGGTCCTCGGCTACGTCGACCGCCTCGACCCCGACCGCCGGCCCGGCCGGCTGACCTTCGTGGTGCGGATGGGCGCGGGCCGGGTGCGCGAACTGCTGCCGCCGCTGGTGGAGAAGGTCACGGCGGAGGGCGCCCGGGTCGCCTGGATCTGCGACCCGATGCACGGCAACACCGTCCAGACCGACGACGGCCGCAAGACCCGCCGCTTCGACGACATCCTGGGCGAGGTCGCCGGCTTCTTCGAGGTGCACCGGGAGCTGGGCACGCACGCCGGCGGCATCCACGTCGAGCTCACCGGCGACGACGTCACGGAGTGCCTCGGCGGCGGCGACCAGGTCCGCGCCGAGGACCTGCACCAGCGCTACGAGACGGCCTGCGACCCGCGGCTGAACCACCGCCAGTCCCTCGACCTCGCCTTCCGGGTCGCGGAGCTGATGAAGGCCTGAAACCGCCCCGGGCGACGGTTGGCCGGATCGGTGCACCCCCCCCCGGGGGGCGGGGGGGCGCGTGGGGGGGCGCCCCCCCCCCCCAACCCGGCATTTCCGTGCCGATTTTTCGTGGGTCACCCGAGGGTGCGGACGCCGATCGCAACCCGTCAGGCGGCGTCTTTTGGGGAGAACTGAATAGCGTTGACCCATTGACCGGGCCGTCCTTAGAGTGCCTTGCGATCCTGCGCCTATTCCTCTGGGGGGAGTGGAAACGGTGGGGCACAGACCTGGTTCCGGCATACGCCACGACGGCAGTTCCTCACCCGTGCCCCGGGTCGAGTACCGCATTCTCGGCCCGCTCGAAGCGCTCGTCGACGCCAGGCCGCTGAACCTCGGCGGGATCCGGCAGCAGACGGTGCTCGCCGCGCTGCTCCTCGACGTCAACCGGGTGGTCAGCGTGGACCGCCTGGTCCGCGCCCTCTACGAGGAGGCCCCGCCGGCCACCGCCCGCGCGCAGTTGCAGATCAGCGTCTCCGCCCTGCGCCGGCTGTTCGCCGCGCACGGCCTCTCCGACGTCATCACCACCCACCCGCAGGGCTACATGGTGAAGGCGGCGGACGACCAGCTCGACCTGCTCCAGGCCCGCGACCGGGTCGGGAAGGCGCGGGCGCTGCGCGACCAGAAGGCGGAGGCCCACGACCGCACGGCGGAGGACCGCGACCGCAGGGCGGAGGCCCAGGACCGCAAGGCGGAGGCCGCCGCCCTCTTCCGGCAGGCGCTCGGACTGTGGCGCGGCGACCCCCTCGGCGGCCTGCCCAGCGAGTCGATCCGCTCCGCCGCCGGCCAGCTCACCGAGCAGTGGGTCGGCGCCACCGAGGAGTGCATCCAGCTCGAACTCGCGCTCGGCCGGCACGGCGCGGCCGTCGGCGAACTCCTGGGCCTGGTCGACGAGTTCCCGTTACGGGAGCGGCTGCGCGGCCAGCTGATGCTGGCGCTCTACCGCTCCGGGCGCCAGACCGAGGCGCTCCAGGTCTACCGCGACACCCGCCAGTGGATGATCGACGAACTCGGCGTCGAACCCGACCCCCGGCTGCAGCGGCTCGAACTCTCCATCCTCGCCGGCGACCCCCGGCTCGACCTGCCCGACAGCCGTCCGGCCGCCGCCCACGGTGCCCCGGCCGCCGAGCCCGCCGCCGCGCCGCCCGTGGCCCCCGCCGCCCCCGCCGCCGTTCCGGAGATGCTCCCCGCCGACCTCGCCGACTTCACCGGCCGCGAGCACCTGCTCGCCGGCCTGCGCGAACGGCTGCTGCTCTCCTCCCACGACCAGTCCCGGCTGGCCGTCCCGATCGTCTCCGTCGTCGGCAAGGCCGGGGTCGGCAAGACCGCCGTGGCCGTCCACGCGGCCCACCAGATCGCCGCCGAGTTCCCCGGCGGGCAGCTCTTCGCCGACCTGCACGCCGGGGCCCCCGACACCGTCGGCCCGGCCCAGGTGCTGGAGCGCTTCCTGCGCGCCCTCGGCGTCAACGGCACCGCCATCCCCGACGGGCTGGAGGAGCGGGCCGAGATGTACCGGGCCCTGCTCGCCGAGCGCCGGGTGCTGATCGTCCTCGACAACGTCGCCACCGAGAGCCAGATCACCCCGCTGCTGCCGGGCAAGCCCACCTCGGCCGTGATCGTCACCAGCCGGCGGCACATCGGCAGCCTCGCCGGAGCCGTCCGGGTGGACGTCGACACCTTCGACCCCGAGCAGTCCGCGGAACTGCTCGGCCGGATCGCCGGCCCCGCGCGGGTGGCGGCCGAACCGGAGGCGGCGAAGGCGCTCGCCGAACTCTGCGACCACCTGCCGCTGGCGCTGCGCATCGCCGGCGCCCGGCTCGCCGCCCGGCCGCACTGGGAGATCACCGAACTGGTGGAGCGGCTGGAGGACGGGACCCGCCGGCTCGACGAGCTCAAGTACGCCGACGTCGGCATCAGGGCCGGCCTCTCGCTCACCTACGAGAGCGTCAGCGAGGACGCCCGCCGGCTGCTGCGGCGGATCGCCCTGATCGACGAGGGGCCGTTCTCCACCTGGGTCGGCATGGCGCTGCTCGACCTCCCCGAGTACCAGGTCCAGGACCTGATCGACGAACTCTCCGACGCCCAACTGCTGGACGCCGTCGGCACCGCGCCCGGCCGCCACACCCAGTACCGGCTGCACAACCTGATCCGGGTCTTCGCGCGCGAACGCCTCGTCGACGAGGAGAGCGTCGAGGAGCGGGAGGCCGCACTGGCCCGGGTGATCGGCTGCTTCCTCTACCTGCTGATCGAGGCGAGGCAGCGCGAGTACGGCCGCGACGTGCTGATCCGCGGCCGCGGCACCGCCCTGCACCCGCTGCCCGCCCGGACGGTGGACCGGCTGCTGGCCGAGCCGCTGCGGTGGTTCGCCCGGGAGCGGCCCATGCTCGTGCCCCGGGTCAGGCAGGCGGCCATGATGGGCCTCACCGCGCACTGCTGGGAACTCGCCGTCACCGCCGTGACGTTCCTGGAGACCCACGGCCGGCTCGACGACTGGCGCGACACCCACGAACTCGCCCTCGCGGCCGCCCGCAAGGGCGGCGACCGGCTCGGCCAGGCCGCCGCACTGCACTCCCTCGGCTCGCTCGCGCTGACCCGGCAGAACTTCGCCGCCGCCGAGGAGCGCTTCCGCCAGGCCGCCGGGATCTTCACCGACCTCGGCGACGACCTCGGCTCCGCCCTGACCGCCCGCGGCCTCGGCTACCTCGCCCGGGTGGACGGCCGGATCGACGAGGCGACCGCCCACTACCAGGCCGCCCTCACCGTCCTGCGGGCGAGCGGCGGCTCCGTCGCCGTCGCCTACGTGCTGCACAACCTGGCCCAGCTCAAACTGGGCGCGGGCGACGAGGAGGGCGCCGGAGAGCTCCTCGACGAGGCGCTGCGGCTGAGCCGGGAGGGCCGCGGCCGGCGGGTCGAGGCCCAGGTGCTGCACCGGATGGGCCAGAGCCACCTGGAACGCGGCGGCTACGACCGGGCCCTGGAGGCCTTCTCCCGCGCCCTCGACGTCGTCCGGTTGATCGGCGACCACACCGGCGAGATCTACGCCCTGCACGGCATCGGCGCGGCCCGCCACCGGCTCGGCGAGAGCGGCGAGGCCGCCCACGCCCTGCACCGCGCCCTGCTCCTCGCGGAGGGCTCCAACGAGCGGCTGATCATGGGCCGGATCCTCGTCACCCTCGGCGAGTTGGCGCTCGGCACCGGGGAGGCCGACCTGGCGGTCCAGCACCTGCGGCGGGCCCGGCTGGTGTTCCGCCTGATGCGGACCCCCGCCGAGGAGGCCCGCACCCTCGACCTGCTGCGCTCCGCCCGGCTGGCCGCCGGTGACCCGGAGCCCCCCGCGGGCCCGGGTCCACCGTCCTAGTCGGCGATGAAGGCCACCGCGTAGTGGTTCAGCGAGAGGGTGAGGCTCACCCGGTGCCCCGACTCGCCGTCGGAGACTCGGAAGGTGGCCGCCACCTCGGGGTGCACGGTGAACAGGCCGAGCCCGCTGAAGTACCGGTCGACGTCGAACACCAGCCGGTAGAGGCCGCGTCCGCCGTCCGTCCCGCCCCACTCCTCGATCCGGCCGCTCGCGTCCGTTCTCCGCTCGACCACCGGCACCCACTCGTTGTCGACCAGCGACTCCAGTCTCGCGTCGAGGCCGGCGGCGGTGCGCCCGTGGACGCTGTCCAGCGCTTCGACGATGACCCTCGCCATCAGCCCACCCGCCCCGGGCGCGGTAACCGGGCCGGCGGACGTTCCTCGGACGGGATATCTCGCATGAAAACCACTCCTTGCCTCAGTACACGATGCATCGGGAAAAGGGCGCGTCAAGCCTATTGTCAGGGGTCCCGCTATCGGCCCGCCATCGAATGATTATTTGTTCGAAAAGTCTTGACGGACAGTGATTCTGGACCAGTAAAGTCACCGCTGCCAGCCACAATCCTCCGCCGCCGCACACCGCGACCTCCCGTCCGGTCGCCCGTCCGGCGGCGTTCCCGAAAGAGGCGGAAAATCCATGTCTCCGAAATCCGTCCCCACCGCACGGCGGCTCCGGGTATTCGACTCGACACTGCGCGACGGCGAACAGGCCCCGGGCAACGCGATGAACCCCGACCAGAAACTGGAGCTGGCCCTCGCGATCGAGGCCACCGGCGTCGACACCATCGAGGCCGGCTTCCCCAGCTCCTCACCGCGTGACTTCGAGGCGACCAGACTGATCGCGGGCGCGCTCACCACCGCCAAGGTGGCGACCCTCAACCGGGCCGTCCGCGCGGACATCGAGCTGGCCGCCCAGGCCGGCGGCGTCGAGCGCCACCAGGTCCAGATCATGGCCACCGGCAGCGACGTCCACCTGGAGCACAAGCGCGGCCTCACCCGGGCCGAGGGCCTGCACGAGATCATCGACAGCATCCGGTTCGCCCGCGAGCTGGGCTTCACCGACATCACGCTCGGCATCGAGGACGCCAGCCGGGGCAGCGACGACCTGCTGCGCCCGATGATCGAGGCCGGCATCGAGGAGGGCGCCAACACGGTGGCGCTCGCCGACACCACCGGCTGCCTGATCCCGTCCGAGTTCGGCGCCCAGGTGGCGCGGGTCCGCTCCTGGATCCCGGACCACATCATCCTGTCCACCCACTGCCACCAGGACCTCGGGCTCTCCCTCGCCAACGCCCTGGCCGGCGTCGAGGCCGGCGCGGACGAGGTGCAGGCCACCATCGCCGGCATCGGCGAGCGCGCGGGCAACACCCCGCTGGAGGAGCTGGCCGCGGTGCTGCTCTACAAGGGCGAGCAGCTCGGCCTGACCAGCCGGCTGCGCACCGAGAAGTTCTACGAGGCCTACCAGCTGCTGGCCCGGATCATCGGAATGTCGACGCCGCGCAACAAGGCGATATTCGGGGAGAACGCCTTCGCCACCCAGGCCGGAATCCACCAGGCCGGAATGCTGCGCAATCCGGTGACCTACGAATACGTCGAGCCGCACAGCTTCGGCCGCGAGCGCGGAATTCTCATCGGCCGGCACTCCGGGCGCAATGTGGTCCGCAACCTGTTCGACCAGATGGGAATCGGCGCCGAGCACGACCTGCTCGACGAGATCTACGAGACCTACATCGCGGGCCGCGCCGACGGCACCTGCATCGAACTGGGCGAGCTGCGCGAGATCATCGCCGAGCGCCTGGAGCGCACCAGCGAGATGGCGGTGGCCAGCTGATGGGCGGCACCGAGCGCAACCTGATCGAGAAGGTCTGGCAGAGCCACGTCGTCGACCAGGCACCGGGCGAGCCCGACCTGCTCTACATCGACCTGCACCTGCTCCACGAGGCGAGTTCCCCGCAGGCCTTCGACGGCCTCCAGCTGGCCGGCCGCCGGGTCCGCCGGCCCGACCTCGCGCTCGCCCTCGAAGACCACAACGTGCCCACCAACACGCTGCTGGTCAAGGACGCGATGGGCAGCGCCCAGCTGGAGCGCCTGCGCGAGAACTGCGAGGAGCAGGGGATCGAGCTGTTCTCGCTCGGCGACGACCGGCAGGGCATCGTGCACGTGGTGGCGCCCGAACTGGGCTTCGTGCGCCCCGGCATGACCGTGGTGTGCGGCGACAGCCACACCTCCACGCACGGCGCCTTCGGGGCGCTCGCCTTCGGCGTCGGCACCAGCGACGTCGAGCACGTGCTCGCCACCCAGACGCTGGCGCTCCAGCGCCCCCCGACGAAGTCCGGCGCGTTCGGGGGGGGGGCGGCGGGCGCCCGGGGCGTCGCCCCCGCCGGCGCGGGCGCGCGGGGCGCGCCGCCCGGCGGCGCGCCGCGCGGCGCCCCGCGGGGGGGGGCCCCCCCCCGTCTCCAGCAGGACGAACCGCCACGGCGTGGTGTGGT
>NZ_JBHWIJ010000145.1:10413-13213 GCF_042732255.1 Kitasatospora sp. NPDC059803
CGCGACGTCTGCGCTCGAGTCGCGCGCGCCCCCCCCCCCCCCCGACCCGCCTCACCCACTCAGCCGCGCGCTCCGCGCCCCCCCCGCCCCCCCCCCCCCCCACGGCTACGCGATCGAGTACCGCGGCAAGGCCGTCGAGAACCTCTCCATGGAGGGGCGGATGACGGTCTGCAACATGAGCATCGAGGCGGGCGCCCGCGCCGGCCTGATCGCCCCCGACGACACCACGCTCGCCTACCTGCGCGAGCGCTGGGACCCGGCCGCCGAGGCCGACTGGGAGGAGGCCGTCAGCTACTGGCAGTCCCTGCGCACCGACGAGGGCGCCGCCTTCGACCGCGTCGTCGAACTGGACGTCACCGGGCTCAAGCCCTTCGTCACCTGGGGCACCAACCCCGGCCAGGCCGTCCCGCTGGACGCCGCGGTGCCGGCGCCCGAGACCTTCGCGACCCCCGCCGAGCAGCAGGCCGCGCGCCGCGCCCTGGAGTACATGGGCCTCGAACCGGACGTCGCCCTGCGGGACGTCGAGATCAACACGGTCTTCCTCGGTTCCTGCACCAACGGCCGGATCGAGGACCTGCGGGCCGCCGCCGACGTGCTGCGCGGCCGCAAGGTCTCCGACCGGATCACCATGCTCGTCGTCCCCGGCTCGATGGCCGTCCGGGCCCAGGCCGAGGAGGAGGGCCTGGACCAGGTCTTCCTCGACGCGGGCGCGCAGTGGCGGCTCTCCGGCTGCTCGATGTGCATGGGCATCAACGCCGACCGCCTCCAGGGCATCCAGCGGGTCGCCTCCACCTCCAACCGCAACTACGAGGGCCGGCAGGGCACCCACGCCCGCACCCACCTGGTCTCGCCCGTCGTCGCCGCCGCCACCGCCGTGGTCGGCCGCCTGGCCGCGCCGACCGAGCTGTGACCGCGCCCGCCGGGCACACCCGCCCGACCCGTTCCACCCGACCGGCCTGTTCGACCCGTTCCACCGACCGCAGCCAGACCGACCAGCAGGGGGCAGAGGCATGAGGCAGCCGCTCACGGCGCACACCGGACAGGCCGTGGCCCTGTCCCGGGACGACGTCGACACCGACCAGATCATCCCGGCCGAGTTCTGCAAGCGGCTGACCAAGACCGGCTACGCCGACACCCTGTTCGGGCACTGGCGCAAGGAGCCCGGGTTCGTCCTGAACCAGCCGGAGTACCAGGACGCGAGCGTCCTGGTGGCGGGCCACAACTTCGGCACCGGCAGCTCCCGCGAGCACGCCGTGTGGGCCCTGCGCGACTGGGGCTTCCGGGCCGTCATCGCCACCAGCTTCGGCGACATCTTCCTGCGCAACGCGCTGAAGAACGGCCTGCTGGCCGTCGCCCTGCCGGTGCCCGTCGTCGCCGACCTCGCCGAACGCGCCCAGGCCGACCCGAAGTTCGAGATCACCGTCGACCTGGAGCAGCTGACCGTCGGCACCGACCTCGGGACCTGGGAGTTCGAGGCCGACCAGCGCGCCCGCTGGCTGCTGCTCAACGGCCTCGACGACATCGACGTCACCCTGCGCAAGGCCGACGCGATCGCCGCCTTCGAGCAGGGCCGCCCGGCCTGGATGACCAGCATCACCCGCGGCGCCTTCTCCTCCCCGGACACCGCGAAGCAGCGCCGGGCCTCCTGACGACCGCACCCCCCGGCGCAGCTCCCAGGGCCGCGCGGCGGTGACCCTGCCCGACGCCCCCGGCCCGGCCGACCCGACCCACAACCGGCCGGCCCCACCCCAGAAACGGTGAGAGACCCATGACCAAGACAGTGACCGTCATCCCCGGTGACGGCATCGGCCCCGAGGTGACCAAGGAGGCCCTGGAGACCATCGAGTCGCTGGGCCTGGACCTCGCGGTCGACGTGCTCGACCACGTCAACGCCGACACCTACCTGCGGACCGGGGTCTCCCTGTCCGACGAGGACTTCGAGCGGATCAAGGCGAGCGACTCGGTGCTCTTCGGCGCCATCGGCGACCCCCGGGTGAAGACCTCGGACTACGGCCGCGGCGTCCTGCTGCGCCTGCGCTTCGACCTCGACCTGTACGTCAACCACCGCCCGGCCACCCTGCTCCAGGAGCGGCTGAGCCCGCTGCGCGACGCCCGGACCCGCGCCATCGACGCCGTGATCGTCCGGGAGAACACCGAGGGCCTCTACACCGACATCGGCGGAGTGCTGCGCGGGAACACCGTGCACGAGATGGCCGTCGACGCGGACGTCAGCACCTACATGGGCGTCTCGCGGGTGATGGAGTACGCGTACTCGATCGCCGAGCGCGGCGTCTGCATGGTCGACAAGTCCAACGCCGTCCGGCACGGCGGCCAGGTGTGGCAGCGGGTGTTCCGCGAGGCCGCCGCGAAGCACCCCGCCATCGACTCCACCCACCTCTACGTCGACGCCGCCGCGATGAAGCTGATCTCCGACCCGTCGCAGTTCGACGTGATCGTCACCAACAACTCGTACGGCGACATCCTCAGCGACCTGGCGGCCATGCTGGCCGGCGGCCTGGGCAACGCGGCCTCGGCCAACATCAACCCGGACACCGGGTTCGGCCTCTACGAGCCGGTGCACGGCAGCGCGCCCGACATCGCCGGCCAGGGCATCGGCAACCCCTTCGGCGCCATCCTCAGCTCCGCGCTGATGCTGGAGCGCCTGGGCTGGGCCGCCGAGGCGAAGGCGATCCAGCTGGCCGTCGGCACGGCCGTGGCGGAGGGCGCCTGCACGCCGGACCTCGGCGGCACCCTCACCACCGAGCAGGTCGGCGCCGCGGTCAGGGCGGCCCTCGCCGCG
>NZ_JBHWIJ010000145.1:13223-19773 GCF_042732255.1 Kitasatospora sp. NPDC059803
GCCGGGCCGCCGCCCAGCCGGGGAGGATCAGCTTGCCCCGCCGCCGCCCGCTGCCGATGAGCACATGCGGGGCGGCGGCCCCCGCCGCGTCGACCAGCAGCGGGCCGCCCCCCCGCCGGCCCCCCCCCGGAGCGTCCTCCCCCACACCGCCCGGCGGGCGGGCGTCCGAAGGCGGACCCAGGCCGCTCAGCCCCAGGGATTGTGCTCGTGCGATCCGCTGACCGCGGTACGGAACGTGGTGTGCTCGATCATCTCGTACGGACTCCAACTCCTGGACGGCGCGGCCGGTCGGCAGCGGCTGAAAGGATGGCTGAAGCCTGGCAGCCCCGGCCATCGGCCCGCTATCGACGCCCGGTGTCGACGCCCGCTGGGTACGCCTGTTGGCGACGCCCGCGCCCGGCCGGACGGCACCGGCTTCGGCGCCGCCCGGGGCGGTGGGGCCGGCTCGGTAGGATCCCTGGCATGGGTGCGCAGGAAGAGGCGTGGGACACGGACGCGGCGGAGCGGGCGGTCGCGGTGCTGAAGGCGGTCGCCGACCCGTCCCGGTACCGGCTGCTCTGGGCGCTGACCCGGCGGGAGCTGCCGGTCAGCGAACTGGCGGAACTGCTGGGCGCGCACGTGGCGGCGACCTCGCAGCACCTGGCCAGGCTGCGGGCGGCCGGGCTGGTCGTCTCGCGCCGGGAGGGCACCCGGATCTTCTACCGCGCCGCCGAGGTGCGCGGCCTGCTGACGGAGGCGGCGCTGATCGCCAACGACCTGCCCGCGCGCGGTGACGGCGGCGACGGCGGCGGTACCGGCCCGGCCGCCGCGACGGCCGAGCAGCCGTTCGCCCGCGCCGTCCGCTCCGCCCGCCGCCGCCCGGCCACCGGCCAGGCCTGACTCCGGCGCTTCAGGCGGTCTCCTCGTCGAGCCGGTACTCCCGCAGGGCGGCGTCGTAGCCGAACAGCCCGGCGTAGCGGCCCCAGTCGGTGGCGGTCTCCAACTGCCGGTCGACCTGTTCGCTGGTGTAGTGGTGGGCGAGCAGGTCGCGGAAGAAGCCGGCGTGCACGGCGGCGCCGGGGCGGCCGCGCAGGCCGTTGGTGATCAGCCGGACCAGCGGGACGTCCACCGCGGCTCCGGCGAAGATGGTCCGGGACTCCTGGACGTCGGCTCCGGCGAAGGCGGTGCCGGCCTCGGTGAGCAGCAGGTCGTCGCCGTGGATCTCGGCGAAGCCGAGCAGGTCGAGGGCGTCGAGCTGGGGGAGCATGTCGTCGATGTCGAGGCCGAGTTCGTCGGCGAGGTCGGCGAGGTCGCAGCAGCCGCCGCGGTGGGCGATCATCGCGGCGAGGCCGGCGAGGCCGTCCACGCTGGCGGTGGGCAGCGGGGTGTTGGCGACGGTGCGCCGGTCGGGCCGGGCGCCGTCGGCGCGGCCGGGCAGGCGGGTCTCCTTGGGGCGTCCGGTCATGATCCGGTAGACCCGGTCGACGAGTTCGTCGAAGGCGGCGGCGTCGCGGTCGCGGGGCCGGTCGAGGTCGACCTCGACGGTCTCCCGGATGGTGCCGTACGGGCGGGAGCCGAGGACGACGATGCGGTCGGCCATCAGGACCGCCTCCTCGATGTTGTGGGTGACCAGGACGACGGCGCGGGTGGGGAACTGGCCGGACTCCCACAGTTCCAGCAGCTCGCCGCGCAGGTTCTCGGCGGTGAGGACGTCCAGCGCGGAGAAGGGCTCGTCCATCATCAGCACGTCCGGTTCGACGACTAGGGCGCGGGCGAAGCCGACGCGCTGGCGCATGCCGCCGGAGAGCTCCTTGGGGTAGGCGGACTCGAAGCCGGCCAGGCCGATCAGGTCGATGGCCTGGACGGCGGCCTCGGCGCGCTCCCGGGGTGGCACGCCGCGGGCCTCCAGGCCGAGTTCGACGTTCTGCCGGACGGTCAGCCAGGGCAGCAGCGCGAAGGTCTGGAACACCAGGGCGGTGCCCGGGTTGGCGCCGGTGAGCGGGGTGCCGCGGTAGGCGACGGTGCCGGAGCTGGGCGGGATCAGCCCGGACAGGCAGCGCAGCAGGGTGGACTTGCCGGAGCCGGAGCGGCCGAGCAGGGCGACGATCTCGCCGGCCCGGACGGTGAGGTCGATGCCGGACAGCACGGGCAGCGCGCCGTCGGCGCCGGCGTAGGCCTTGGTGAGGCCGACGGTCTCCAGCAGGACCTCGCCGTCGGCGGGGGAAGGTTCGGAGGGGGAGAACACAGTGGCGGCGGCGGGCGGCGCGGGGCGGGCGGCGCGCGGGAACGGGAAGCGCATACGGGGACCTCCGGGGCGGGGAGCGGGCGCGGGTCAGAGCGAGTAGCGGCGCTCGGCCAGGCGGTAGAGGCGGCGCCAGAGCAGCCGGTTGAGGGCGACGACGTACAGGCTCATCACCGCCACCCCGGCGAGCAGGTGCGGGTAGTCGCCGCGCTCGGTGGCCCGCGCGATGTACGCGCCGAGGCCGGTGGCGGTGAGCGTGGTGCCGCCGAAGGTGACGACCTCGGAGACGATGGAGGCGTTCCAGGCGCCGCCGGAGGCGGTGAGGCCGCCGGTGACGTAGGCCGGGAAGATCCCGGGGATGATCAGCCGCCGCCAGCGCTGCCAGCCGCGCACGCCGAGGTCGTCCATGGCCTCGCGCAGGTCGGTGGGGATGGCCATGGCGCCGGCGATGGTGTTGAACAGGATGTACCACTGGGCACCGAGGGCCATCAGCAGGACGCCGCCGAGGTCGATCGACAGCCCGGTCCGCAGCAGCAGCCAGACGACCAGCGGGAAGAGGAAGTTGGCCGGGAAGCTGGCGAGCACCTGCACCAGCGGCTGGGCGATCCGGGTCAGCCGGGGGGAGAAGCCGATCCGCACGCCGACCGGCACCCAGACCAGGGTGGCGACGGTCACCAGGACGACGACCCGGGCGAGCGTGGCGAGGCCGAGCAGCAGCGGTTCGCCGAACACGCCGAGGCCGGTCGCGCCGTGCAGGTAGCGGCCGAGGTCGACCAGGCCCCAGAGCACGAGGCCGCCGGCGACGGCGGCGAAGGCGGCGTCCCCGGCGCGCCGCCGCCCGGGGTCGACGGCCAGCGGGCGGTCGTCGGTGCCCAGCAGGCGCCCGGCCCGGGAGAGCGCCCGCCACCCCGGGCGCAGCAGCCGGCCGAGCAGTCCGGGCCAGTGCGAGCGGCGCAGCAGGTCCAGCACGACGGAGCGCTGCACCTCGGTGGCCTCGGACTGCTCGTTCTTGAAGCGTTCGGCCCAGGCGGTGAGCGGGCGCCAGAACAGCAGGTTGACGCCGACCACCAGGACGGCCATGGTGGCGATCGCCCAGCCGACCCGGCCGAGGTCGCCGGCGGCGATGGCCGCGCCCGCGTAGGAGCCGACCCCGGGCAGCGTGTAGCCCTGGTCGTCGACGCTGATCGCCTCGGAGGCGACCAGGAAGAACCAGCCGCCGCCGAAGCTCAGCATGCCGTTCCAGACCAGGCCGATCATGCCCGAGGGCAGTTCGACCTTCCAGAACCGCATCCACCGGGTGAAGCGGAACGAGCGTGACAGCTCGTCGAGTTCGGGCGGCAGCGAGACCAGCGAGCAGTAGAAGCCGAAGGTCATGTTCCAGGCCTGGGAGGTGAAGATGGCGAACACCGCCGCGCACTCCAGGCCCAGCACGGAGCCGGGGAACAGGGCGAGGAAGCCGGTCACCGCGACGGTCAGGAAGGCGAGCACCGGCACCGACTGGAGGATGTCCAGGGCCGGGATCAGGACCCGCTCCAGCCGGCGGCTGCGGGCTGCGGCGTAGGCGTAGCCGAAGGTGAAGACCACCGACACGGCGAGCGCGGCGAACATCCGCAGCAGCGAGCGGGCCGCGTCGTACGGCAGCCGTGCCGGGTCGGTGTCGACCGCCGCGTTCCGGCCGGTGGAGAACCGGACGGTGGTGCCCTGCCCGACCCGCAGCGCGAGGTAGAGCAGCACCAGGACGGCGGCCGCGACGAGCGCGTCCACCCAGGTCATCCGGGCCAGGCGGGCGGCCGTCCGGGACGGCAGTGAGCCCCGGGCGGCGCCCGGGGCCGGCTTCGGCAGGGTCATGGGGTGCACCTCCGGCGCGCACCCGGGGCCCCGGGTCGGGAGAGGTGCGTGCGACGTCAGCGGGATCGGGACGAACGCCGCGTCCCCCCGGGCCGTCGCGTCAGGCGCGTGGGCGGGCGTGGGGGAGGCGGCCGGTACGGCGGCGCGTACTGGGAGGGTCTTCGCCCATGGCCGCCTCCTCCGGTGGTGTCGTCTGGTGTCGTCCCGGCCCGTCCTGCGGGCCCCGGGCAGTCTGCTCCTTCGGTACGTCCGTAGGCAAATGGATCCGGGGTTCCTCCGCGCGCCGGCTCAGGCCGTTTCGACGAACTCCAGCAGGTTGCCGACGGGGTCGGTGGTGTAGAAGCGGCGCCGGGGCGGCAGGCTCTCGTCCCACACCACGAGCACGCCGAGCTCGGACAGTCGCGAGGCGAAGTCGTCGATCTCGGAGACCGCGATGCCGGGGTGGGCCTTGGTGCTGGGGCGGAAGCGCTCCTCGATGCCGAGGTAGAGCCGGACCCGGCCGCCGTCGGCGGCGAACCAGCAGCCGCCGCCCTCGGTCAGCGGCCGGGGCTTGGGGATCTCGGCCATCTGCAGGACGTCGCCGTAGAAGGCCCGCAGCAGGGCCTCGCTGCCGGGGGGTGCGGAGAGCTGGACGTGGTCGAGGGCCGTGATCACTGCGGCCTCCTGTCGGGAGCGGTGTGGTGCCGGGCCGCGGTGACCAGCAGCCGGGCGGTCGGGGTGGACAGGTCGAGGTGGTGGGCGATCCACTGGGGGTCGTGCCCGTGGGTGGCGAACACCCAGGCGGTGTAGAGCCGGTTCAGGCCCGGGGCGCCGGGCGACAGCAGCAGCGGTCGGACCTGCTCCATCGGGAACCCGTCCAGGGAGCGGGCGCTGAACCACTGGGTGTCGTCCTCGCCGGGGGCGGCGGGTCGGGCGGTGCCGCGCCCGCTGCGGGCGAGCAGCAGGGCGAGGAGCAGTCCGGCCGCCGAGGCGCCGATGAGCACGCCGGAGAGGAAGAGCCGCAGCCGCCCCGGGGCGACGCCGACGGCGATCCCCTGGAGGGTGAGGAGGAGCAGGACGCCGCACAGCGCCGTCCCTCTGCTGGTCCAGGGGAACAGGGCGGTTCTGGTCACGGCGGTGTCCTCCTTCGGTGGGGTGGTGGCCGGCGGGGTGCCGCCGGGGCGGGCGATCGGGCCTCGGGCGGCGCGGTCAGGCGGCGCGGCCGGACGGCGGTCAGGCGACGCGGGTCAGGCGGGGGTCGTACTTGTAGCCGATCTGGCGGACGGTGGCGATCGCCTCCCGGTGGCCGGGGCCGAGCTTGCGGCGGATCCGGGCGATGTGGGTGGCGATGGTGCGGGTGTCGCCGGTGTCCGGCCGGCCCCAGACCGTCTCCATCAGCTGGCGGCGGGAGTGGACCCGCAGCGGGTTGTCGACCAGGTGCGCGAGCAGCTCGAACTCCAGGTAGGGGAGTGCCAGTTGCTGCCCGTCGACGGTGACGGTGCGCTGTTCGGGGTCCACCACCAGGCCGGTGTCCGGGTCGACGGGGGGCCGGGGGGCCGGTGCGGGGCGCGGCCGCCGGGGCGGGGCGGCGGCGGTGTGGTCCGAGAAGATGGCTTCGAGCCTGGGGTAGCGCACGGCCATGACGGATGCTCCTTCGGCGGGTCGGTGCGGGGTCGGTGCGGATCTGTACGCATCGGTACGGGCTGGTCAGCGGGCGGGGTGCCAGGGGTGCCAGGAGGCTTCCAGCCGGGCAGTGCCGTCCGGGGCCGTGACGGTCCGCCAGCTGGCCCGCAGCCGGGTGGGGCGGTCGGCGGAGGCGGTGGCCGGGGCCGGGGCCCGGGCCGTGACGGCGTGCAGGACGGGGCTGTCCAGCGGGCTCTCCGCCAGGCGTCGGCCCACGGCGGCGAGCGCGGCGCGCAGGCGGCCGCGGCCGGCGGACGGGAGGGAGGGGTGGAACGCGGCGACGATGGACATGGCAGGTCACCTCCGTGACAGGGCGGCGGGTGGAGGGGGTGCGCGAGAGCGCGGGTGGTGCGGTCGGCGGGGCGTCAGCCGTGCGGCCGGTGGCGGGCGGCGGCGCGGCTGAGGCGGCGCGCGGCGGCCGGCGGGAGGTCCGCGAAGTCGGCGAGCCAGTCCGGGCGGTGGCCCTGGCGGGCCAGCAGGTAGGCCAGGTGCACGCGCGGCTCGTACGCGCAGGCCCGGGTGTTGGGCGTGCCGGAGTGCGGGCAGACGCCGGGGTCGTCGAGGCGGTAGTTCCTCTCGACGCCGTCGTGCAGGGCGAGGCGGACGCGCGGGCAGTGGTGGTGAAGGGCGGTGCGCATGGCCGTACTTCCTTCCTTCCCCGGGTGCGGGGCGGTCGAGGTTTCCGGGTCGGGGCCGGGGCGGCGGTACTGTCGGGCGCCGCCCCGGCGGCGGCTCAGTGGTTGAGCGCGGTCTGGACGATCTTGATGATGACCAAAACCAAGGCGCACAGGCGGTGGGCGCGCCGGGCCGCCATGCCCC
>NZ_JBHWIJ010000146.1:0-4495 GCF_042732255.1 Kitasatospora sp. NPDC059803
CACCTCGGCCGGCAGCCGGCCGGGCGGCGGGGGGGGGGGGCCCGCCCCCCCCCCACGAACGGGCATCGGTGGTGGCGACCCAGAGCGGGGCGGCGACGCCGTCGACGCCCGGCTCGTCCTCCCAGGCGGTCCACACGTCGCCCAGCCGCAGGCCGAGGGCGAACCGGGCCTCCCAGCGGTCGCCCGTGATGCTCCACGGCGGCAGCGTGGTTTCGGATTCCTTCGGTACGTGGTCGTCGCGGACGACATCGCGGAAGATCCGCAGGTCCTGCCGCTGGTTGCGCATCAGCATGAACGCGGAGTGAGGGCTGAAGCGTCCCTGAGCCAGGTCGCGTTCGACGGTGAGCTTGAGCAGCCCCCAGCAGAGCAGGGGGGTGTCCCAGGGGGTGAGGACGATGCCTCCGGGCCGGGTCTGCTCGATCCAGGCCCAGGGCACGCGGCGGACCGAACAGGTGGAGACGATCCGGTCGTACGGCTGACGTCGGGGCCGGCCCAGGGAGCCGTCTCCGCAGATCAGGTCCACGTCGAGGCCCGCCGCGTTCAGGGACGCCCACGCCTGCTCGGAGACCTCGGAGTCGATCTCGATCGAGGTGACGCATCCGGAGCCGAGGCGGTGAGCGAGCAGGGCCGCGTTCCAGCCGGTGCCGGTGCCGATCTCCAGGACGTTCATTCCGGGCCGGACGTCGAGGTCGCGGAGCATGCGGACGACGATCGAGGGGGCGGAGGCGGAGGAGGAGGGCCAAACGTCGGCCGGGTCGGGCGGATCGGCCGATGCCTGGCCGTCGTTGACCTGGGTGACGACGGGGGCGTCGGCGTAGGCCGCCTCGAACCAGCGCTGGTGGTCGGTCGAGAGGTCGCAGGGCTCGTAGCCGCCCCGGTCGTCCTCCAGCCAGATCCGCTCGGGGAGGAAGCGATGGCGCGGGACCGCCTCGATCGCCTCCTGCCACTCGCGAGGGGCAGGGCCGTCGAGCGCTTCGCCGACGGCCCGGAGCAGGCCGCGCACGGCGGCCTGCTCCGGTCGATGCACAGGGTCCGTCACTTGTCGCCCTCGTCCTTCTTGTGCTTCGGGTCGGGCGCCGGGTTCTGTCCGTCGGGGGACGGCTTGCTCGTGCCGGGGTCCTTCTTTCCGCCGTGCTTGCCGCCGCTGGGCTTGTCGGTTCCCCAACCCATGCTTCCTCCTTGAGCGTCGATGAGCGTTGGTGATCCCGTGCCGCGGCGGCGCGGGGCGGGGGCTCGCCCGCCGGGGGGTGGGCGGCGGGGGGGCGGTGGGCCCCCCCCACCCCGAGTCCCCCCGTGGCGGGGTGGGGGGGTGGGTGCCCCCCGGCCCCCCCCGGGGGCCCGGCGTCGCGGACGGGAGTTCAGTGGGAGTGGTTGATCAGCACCAGGGCCGCGGCGATGACGTGCAGTCCGGCAGCGGCGGACACCCCGTAGGCGGCCCAGACCCGGGCGAGGTCGGGGGCGGTGGGCGGCGGCGCATCGTCGGAGGCGCAACTCTCCTCCGGCGGTCGCGGGTTCACCGGGGGATCGGCGCGGGCGCCACAAGGTCGGCGTGGACGACCTTCCCGAACGGGAGGAGCGTGACGCCCCAGCGGCCGCGAGTGAGCCGGTGGACCATCGCCAGGCCCCGGCCGGACGTGGCGTCCGGCCCGGCCTGGACCATCACGGGCATCGAGCGGGAACCGTCACCGACGAGGATGCGGACGATCCGGTCGGTCGGACGGCGAACGCCGACGAGAATGCGGGTCTGGCAGCAGGTCTTGAAGGAGTTGGTGACCAACTCGCTGACGATCACGGCGGCGTCGTCCACCAGGTCGCCCAGGCCCCATTCCCGCAGCGTCGCCGCGACGAACCGGCGGGCAGCTCCCACCGACTCGGGCCGGTAGGGCAGGCAGACGGTTGCCGGCGCGGTGAGCTCACCACCAGCGGACTCGGTGTTGGCGGTTTCTGGAGGGCAGCGAGGCCGCTCCCTGCCGACGTCTGAGAGTGCTGGCAGCGCGCTGGGTGGAGACATTGAGGTCACTCCCTCGGGTGGTCCAACTGATCCCTCCCTGGACCCTGATCTGCCAGCGAGGTATTCCTAGTTCACCGGCTCGGGACAGCGCGTGGGGCCTGAGCGACCGGACGTTTCACCGGACCTTTGGGTTTGGCCGATGTCTCCGACTGCTGGGGAGGTTCTGTGGCAGCACGATCACTCGCTGGACTGAGGAAGGCCGCTGGATACACGCAAGAGAGCTTTGTTGCAGCGTTTCTCGACATGGCGCAACGTATAGATGTCCGCGCTGCGGTGAGCGTTCGTCACCTCAGGAGGTGGGAATCTCCCAGCCCGCCGTTGCCACATCCTGGCCAACAAGCGGTGCTCGAAGCATTGTTGGGGGTTCCGCTTGATGAGCTGGGTTTCACGGTGCCGCCCGAGCGGGCCCGCAGCATCCCGAGCAGCGGGTGTCAGGAGGGCGCGGTGCAGCGGCGACAGTTCGTTGTAGACGTCGGAGTACTTCTTGGGGCTTCCGTTCTCGCCCCCGCGCAGACTGGTCGCCGGATCGGTGCGGCCGATGTTCAGGTGTTCAGATCCAAGGTTGCCGACCTGTACACCATCGATCACGCGCAAGGCGGCCGCATCGCCCGGCAGGCTGCCGCGCGCGTTCTGCAGAGCGTTGAGAAGGCCATGACCGGAGGGATTTACATCGCCCCGGTCGGGCGTGACCTACATGCCCTGGTCGGAACGCTGTTTTCCCATCTCGGCTGGATTGAGTTCGACGCGGGAAGGATGGCTGCTGCCCGCGCGGCATGTACTGAGGCACTGACCTCGGCCCGTCTGGTTGGCGACCCGCTGTTGGAAGTCCGTGCGCTCGACAGCCTGTCCCTGCTCGCCGTCGAGCAGAGAAGGCCGTGGGAGGCACTCGCGGCAGCGACCGCCTCCGGGGAGATCGCGCAGAGACACGGCGGGCCGAAGGTGAAATCAGTGGTCGCCCTGCGACAGGCGCGGGCACTTTCGTCTGCCGGTGACCGTACAGGCGCGCGCCGAGCCCTCTCTCAGGCTCTGACATGGCAGGACCGATCGGACAACGACACTGATGCACCGCCATGGACAGCGTTTGCGGGTCAGGTCGAGGTGGACTACGCAACTGCTGCGTGGCATGTCGAAACTGGGCAACTTGCCTATGCGATCCCGTTCCTTCGATCTGCTGTCCGGCTGCTCGGCCCGACATACAGCCGAAACGCGGCGCTTTACCGGGCACGCCTCGCCGAGGTGCTCATGAAGGCTGGCAATGTCGAGGAGGCTTGTGCAGAGGCGGTAGCCAGCGCCAGTGCGGCGAAGGGAATGACCTCGGCCAGGTTGGCGGACCGGTTGCGTTCGGTGGCGTCGTTGGCGGCCCGAGTTGATACGGCGATGGCGCGAGACTGCGTTGAGGAACTTCGATCGCTCGGGGTTTCGGCCCGGAAACAGAGGACGGTGTGACGGTGGCGGTTCGGCTGTTGGACGGCGAGCAGGCGGTCGAGCTGGAGGGCCAGTTGAAGGAGGTGTTCTCGGAGGCGTTCGCGGAAGCCCCCTACGGCGAGGGGCCGACCGACGTGGAACGGGCGTTTCGCCGGTTCCGCTCGCAGGCGCGTCGGCGGGGGTTCCGGGCGGCCATCGCCTTCGACGGCGACACCGTTGTCGGGATGGCGTACGGCTACCCGCTGTCGGCGAACACCGGATGGTGGGACACCCTGATCGATCCCGTGCCCGAGGACCTCAGGCATGAGGATGGGAAGCGCACGTTCGGTCTCTTCGAGCTGGCGGTCCGACCCCGGTGGCGCCGCCAGGGCGTCGCCACCCGCATGCATCGCGCCCTCATCGAGGGCATCGACAACGCCCGGGTGATGCTGAACACCCGGCCGGAGGCGACTGCCGCCCAGGCGTCCTACCGAGCGTGGGGCTACAGGCGCGTCGGTTCGGCGATCCCGTGGGACGGCGCGGCTCGGCACGACGTGATGGTCCTCGATCCGATCCACCCGGTGGCGCGAGCGTGAGGCCACTCCACTCGGTGTCCGTCGCGGGGGTGGTGGTGCGGGAGGACGGGCGGGTGCTGGCGATTCGGCGGGCCGACAACGGGGCTTGGGAGCCGCCGGGGGGCGTGCTGGAGCTGGGCGAGGGCATCGAAGACGGCGTGTGCCGGGAGGTCTACGAGGAAACCGGGATCCTCGCCGGCGTGGAGCGGCTGACCGGCGTGTACAAGAACCTGCGCCGAGGGGTTGTCGCGCTGGTCTTCCGGTGTCGGCCCGAGGGCGGACAAGTGCGGCTCTCGGATGAGTCGGTCGAGGTCGACTGGATCACGGCGGACGAGGTCTCCGCGCGCATGGCGGAGGTCTATGCCGTGCGGGTGTTGGACGCGCTTCGGGGGGACACGTCGCCGAGTGTCCGGAGCCATGACGGGCGGCGGTTGTTGTGACACGTCGATTGGCCCCCCACCGGGGTTGGGGGGGGGGAACCTTGAGAGAACGGGGGGGCCCCGGG